>DASUJH010000045.1 GCA_036279355.1 Gemmatimonadales bacterium | reverse complement strand
CTGTCGGCCACGCCTTCGGGCCCCTCGCCGATATCTCGTGGAGCGACGACGTGCTGGTCTCACCCGATCTGTTCGTCGTGCCGCTCGAGCAGGCGCGCACGCTCGATTGGGCCCGAATGACGGATCTCAGGCTCGTCGCCGAGGTCCTGAGTCCCGCCTCCATCCGCCAGGACCGCTTTGCCAAGCGTCGTCTCTACCAGGCGCAGGGCGTTCCACTGTACTGGATTGTGGATGCAGATCAGCACCAGGCCGAGATCTGGACCCCCGCCAATCTCTTCCCCCGGATCGAGCGTGAACGGTTGGCTTGGCACCCTGCCGGTGCAAGTCAGCCGTTCACGCTCGCGCTCGCCGAGCTCTTCCGTCCTCTCTAGTCCGCTCGGGCCGAGCCGGCGTTTGCGCTGCCGGTCCCTTTGCTCACGGCACCACCTGCGGGATCGGGTTGGTCTGCGGCAGATGCTCGGCGATGAACTGCATTGACGTCTCGCTCGCGGCCGCGGGCGGATTGTCGCAGATCGGGTGGCCAAAGCCGCTCGCGCTGCTGCCGTTCGCGCCGATGTCGAAGATGATGTTATCGGTCGAACCCGCGGTGTTGTTCGGGTTCGCATTGAGCCCTCCGTTGGCAACCCCCGCCGGCACGTAGTCGAGATGAAGCGCGTGGCGCGTCTTCCAAGCGATAATATGGTCGGCGCAGGAGGCGTCGCCGCTCACGCCGAGCGCGCCGATCAAGCTCCCGTCGGGCGCGTAGAGCGCGAGCCCGCCCCCGAAGACATTGACGCCGCCGATTTTCTTGCCCACCAGCGCGTCCTTCTCGGTGCCATAGTCCTCGAGCTTGCCCTCGTAGGCCACGGTGATGTCGACCGGGTTGCTTTCCTGCAAGCCGAAGAGGCTCCCCCCCGGCTGCGTGGCCGCGTACAGGTTGGCGGTCGAGAGCGAGAACGCGGTCAGGCTGAAATCGTTCGCGGTGTTGGCCTTCTGGGCGGAGATCACCCGGCTTCCGGGCCACTGGTCTACCGGCGAGTCGCCGGTGAAGACCACGGCCTTCACCACGCCTTCCCGGTCCACGATCGTGCCCCACATGTTGAACCCGAGGCCGCCATTGTTCTCCTGCTGGGCGGCCACCAGCGCCGCCTTGAAGTCGCCAAAGGTCGGCAGCGTGGTTGCGACCTTGGTGTTGGTCGGTCCGGAGAGGTTTGAGCCGGCATCGCCGCTGCACGCCGGGATCAGGGCGGCGGCCGCCAGCGCCGCCGCAGTCCAGACCGCGGTGCGCACGGAGGCGCCGCGGCGCGTTCCGTTCGGGTTTCTCATTGGTTGCTCCTGACGAGGGGGTGAGCCGGCGTCGAGTCGACCTCCACCTGGATCGGCCGGGCGGCTCGCGCAGGGAATGTCGAGGCGTCCCGTTATCGGCCCGGAGCATCGGTGTCGCGCTGGGGTAACGCCGGCGGCGTCCCGATCGGCCGCCTGAGTGACGGTCTATTGCCGCCCTGCCGTCCGCGTCGTATCGTGTCGGGCCACGGACGCTTGTGACCCGGCCCATGATGCGACTTCTGGTTCTCGGGCGATTCGAGTTGACCGACGCCGGCTCACCGGGCCGGCGGGTCGTGACTGCCCAGCCCAAGCGTCTGGCATTGCTCGCGTATCTGGCGCTCGCCGCACCCGCGGGCCACCACCGGCGCGACGCGTTACTCGGCCTCTTCTGGCCCGAGCTCGATGAGGCGGACGCCAGGCGCGCCCTGCGGCAGTCCGTGCACCACCTGCGGCGGGTGCTCGGCGCCGATGCGATCAGCAGCCGGGCCGACGACCAGATCGGCCTCGCACCCGGCGCGCTGGGCTCAGACCTGGAAGAGTTCGATCGGGCGATCCGGGAGGGTCGCGAGGCGGACGCGCTCGCGCTCTATCAGGGGGACTTCTTCGACGGCGTGTTCGTGCCCGCCGCCGCGCAAGGCTTCGACGATTGGGTCGAACGCGTGCGGGCAGGGGCGCGGGGCCGCGCCGCCGCGGCCGCGTGGAGACTCGCCGAGGCGCACGACGCGGCCGGCTGCGACCGCGATGCCGCGGCCGCGGCGCTCCGCGCGCACGAGCTTGCGCCGGACGACGAGTGCGCGCTCCGGCGCCTGCTCATGCTGCTCGAGCGCCAGCGCGATCGGCTGGGTGCGCTTCGGGTGTATGACGCCTTTGCCCGGCGGCTCGCGCGCGACTACGGCGTGGCGCCCGCCGCCGAAACCGAGGCGCTTGCAGCGCGCATCCGTGCGGACTCGATGGCCCTCGAGCGGCGCGCGCCCGATTCGGGCACGCCCCCACGCCCGAGCATGCGCGAGCCGGACCCCTTCGTAACGAGTGGTTGGGCCCTGGTCGACGCCGGCTCGCTTCGGCTGCCACTGGCCGCGCCGAACGGCGGGGCGCCCGATGTCGCGCGCAAGCACGTCATCGGACGGGCGCATTGGCTCGTGGCGACCGCGGTCGTCCTTCTTGCCGCCGGCTACGCGATGAGCCGCGGCCCGGGGCCGCCGATCCCACCGCCATCGGTGACCGAAAGCGGATTGGGTTTCGATCCCCACCACTCGGTCGTCGTCGGCCCGATCGAAAACCGCACGCCGTACCCGCGGCTCGCGCAAGCCATCGGCGACGCCTTCGAACGGGAGCTGGCGGGGCCGCATCCACTGAGCGCGGTCGTCACCGGCAGCGTGAGTGCCGCGGGCGGCAGCTACGTCGTGGCCGCCGAGCTGGTCGGCGCCCGTGGCGGGAACGTGATCGCAGTGGAGGGTGACACGGCGGCGGACTCGACCGATCTCATTCCCGCGGTGTCGCGGCTCTCCGCCCGACTCCGCCAGCGGCTTCTGGAATATTCCGAGCCGAGAACTCGCAGCGCTCCCGTGGCTCGCGGACCGTAGCCTGGCGCGCGACCACCACGAGGCGAGGCGGGTGGGGACGGCCTAGTGACCGGAGTCGGCCGGCTGGATCATCTCCGCGTCGAGCGCCTGGTCGATGCGCACGCGCGAGTCGGCCAGGTGGTCGCGGGTATAGGCGTCGAGCGTGCTACCGCCGCGGGCGAGCGCCCGGTCGATCTGGTCGCCAAGATCGGTGAGCGTGGCGCGGGCGACGGCGCGCGCATCCTCGGGCGTGCCCGGCCGCGGTGTCACCAGCAGCTTGATCAGATCGGCGAGATAGAGCCGCTGCACGTCGCGCCGAATCGAGCTGGTGTTGCGCGGCACGCGCGTTGGCCGGCCGCCGGCATCGTAGCCCACCTCGGCCCAGATGGCCGTGGTGAGCCTGCCGAACAGCTCGGGAATCGTCACGACCTCTTCGCCGGGGCCGGCGCGGAGCTCGGCATCTCTGATGCGCGCGAGCACGGCCGGATCGAGCAGTTGATTCAGCAGCCCCGCCTCCTCCGTGAGCGCCCAGTGGTGCAGCGGGAAATCGATGCGCGACTCGGACGAGGGGTTCGAGTCCCAATGCATCCAGCGGTCGGGCGCGAGCCGGCTCAGCAACTCCGGCCGGAACTGATACGCCCCCTCGCCGAATCCGGCGTCGGTCAGAAAGGCCAGCGCTTCACGCTGCTTTTCGGCCGGGATGTTGACGATCGGGGGACGGCCGCCGGGGTCGTCGCGATGGTCGCGTGAGGTTGTGGCGCCGCCCACGTACTTGGTCGTGACCAGCATCGCGTACCACCGCGCCGAAAGCAGATCGGTGAACGCGTCGCGGAGCCGATAGTAGCTCTGGCCGCTCGCCACGACTCGGGTCTCGAGCGAGTCGAACAGCGTGTCGATGAGCCCGACCCGCTCGCGGGCCCAGCCCAGCGGATCATCGGTCTGGTCGTAGCGGGAGACCAGCGGATCGAGTCCGAAGCCGCCGAAGCCGGCATCCTCGTCCGTACCGTAGAGGTGACCCGGATCGGACGCGCGCGCCGCGATGGCCCGAAGCCCCGGAAGCTCAGCATCGGGCGACCACTCCCCGCCGCTCGCGCCTGCGCTTTCGGCGCCGCCACCCTTGGCGGCCCGGGATTCCACTCGCACCGGCGCATAGCCGTACTCCACGGCCCACCGGTCGTAGCTCCCGATCGTGCTCGCGTAGTACTCGCCCTGCCCATCGGGCTCGAGACTCACCGCGGGCGGATCGTAGTCCATGACCGAGACGCCGATTCCCTGCTGGGCCGTGTAGGCGCGGTCGGCCAGTTGTGCGCGCGTGATGCCGGCCGAGCCCCGGAAGTTGTGCCGGAGCCCAAGCGTATGACCGACTTCGTGCATCACCAGCTCCTTGAGCGCCTGCCCGATGTACTCCCGCGGCACCATCCCGCCCGCCGGAATGGAGCCGCGCTCCGCGAGCGCCGCGCGGAGCACCGTCCCCTCAACGCCCAGCGCTGCCGCATAGCTGCAGAGCCGGCCGACTTGGCTCATCGGCAGCTGCGCGAGCACGGAGTCCTGCTCGAAGGTCTCGTCGACGAATGCGCTCGGCCCGGCCATGCGGGTGAGCTCGCCGCGCCAGGTCTGCACCCAGGAGGCGGAGATCAGAATGTCCGCGTTCAGGATCTCGCCGGTGCGCGGGTCCACGTTGCTCGGCCCGATCGCGTAGACCGAGTTGTTGGTCGCCGTCCAGCGCACCGTCGAATAGCGCGCGTCCTCGGCGCTCCAGGCGGAGTCGTCCGGTGCGTCGAGCACGCGGATGGCGTTCTTGAAGCCCGCGTCCTCGAACGCGCGGTTCCACTCGAGAATGCCGGCTCGCACGTAGGGGCGCCACTCGGTCGGCACCGTCCGGTCGATGTAGTACGTGATCGGCCGGACCGGCTCGCTGAGGCGCGCCGCAGGGTCCTTCTTTTCCAGCCGCCAGCGGTCGATGTAGCGGACGAAGAAGCCGTCGGCCGTGTCCCGCGAGAAGTCCTTGAGGGCGGAGATGAAGTAGCCCACCCGGTCATCGGCGTAGCGCGGCCGCATCGGCGTGGCCGGCAGTTCCAGGAGCGAGTAGTGGATGCCGAGCGGGATCCAGCGATAGTCGGGCACGGTCTGGAGGCCCAGGTTCCGGCTCGGTGCGTAGGTGAGGCGCACCTCCGACTCGAGATTGCTGGGATAGACGTGGACGCTCTGCATGCTCGACCGGTCGCGATCGAACTGCACGTTGGCGCCGCTATGGCGGCGGTTCGCGTACGCCTCCAGGCGGGTGGTGAGATCGGCCCAGTCGGAGAGGAGCATCGGCTCCACGTCGACCAGGATCTCGCTCGTATCCCGGATGGTGGCGATGGGGAACGACTGGGCCACCGAGTGGCCGAAGGAGTAGGCCACCGTCAGCGCCATGGGCGAGCCGGCTGCGGCTGCGACGTGCGGGTTCACCACCCAGAGCTCGACCCGGTCGCCGCTCCGGTGAAAACGCACGAGATCGGATCTGAGCGATGTTCCGCCGTCGAGGCCGGCGTCGCCGATTCCCTGGCCAACCTGTGTCACCAGCAGGAAGTCGCGGTCGAACTGGCTCGGCTTGATCCCGAGGAGCACCTGGTCGCGCCTCACGTACGCGGTGAAGAGGCCCGTCTCCACCTCGGCGTTTCGGGTCACCTCGCCGAACGGCTTCCAGGGGACGTCCTTGCCGTGGTCGGACGGGCGAATGATGCCGGAATCGGGCGGCGCGGAGTCTGACGCGGTGGCGGAAACGGCGACTGCCGCAGCGGGCGGCGGCGCTTCGGCCGGCTGCGCCGGCTGCTGCGCGGCGGCGAGCGAGGGTAGCACAAGGCCGGCCGCAAGCGCGAGCGGACTAACGCGAGAGCGAACCACGCGATCGACGGGGAACTTGCGCACGACGCACTCCACTACCAGGGACCGCGCCCGGCGGGGCACCGGGGCCGCGGCGAGGCTGGCAAAACGGGGGCCGGAATCGATCGCTGCATCGTGAGGGGACGACCGTACTCTAGGGGCCGGTACGGAGTCTGTCAAAAGGCCGTGGACCGCGCAAATGGACACGGCGACAGATGCCCCGCTGCCCTCCGCGCGAGCGCGCGCCGCGCTTGCTTTCCCCCGAGGGGCCGGCTAGCTTCGTCGGTCTGTTTCGCGCGATTCCTTTATTACGCAGGCGAATGCCAACCATCAATCAGCTCATCCGGCACGGCCGGAAAGACGTGGAAGCGAAGGACAAGGCCCCGGCCTTGAAATCGAACCCGCAGAAGCGGGGGGTGTGCACGCGCGTGTACACCACGACCCCGAAAAAGCCCAACTCGGCGCTGCGCAAGGTGGCGCGGGTGCGGCTCACCAACGGGTTCGAGGTCACGGCGTACATTCCCGGCGAGGGGCACAACCTTCAGGAGCACTCGATCGTGCTCATCCGCGGTGGTCGCGTGAAGGATCTTCCCGGCGTGCGCTACCACATCGTGCGCGGCACGCTCGACTCCGCCGGGGTGAACGATCGCCGGCAGGGTCGCTCCAAGTACGGCGCCAAGCGGCCGAAGGCGGCGGGAGCCGGCAAGTGAGCCGCCGCACCCGTTCGGTCAAGCGTCCGGTCCCCGCGGATCCGCGCTACGACAGCCAGACCGTCTCCAAGTTCGTCAACAACCTCATGTACGCGGGTCAGAAGAGCGTGTCCGAGGGCATCTTCTATCGGGCGATGGACCTGATCGAGGAGCGCACCGGGCAGCCTGGCGTCGCCGTGTTCAAGCAGGCGGTGAACAACGCCAAGCCGACGCTCGAGGTGAAGAGCCGCCGGGTGGGCGGCGCCTCGCTCCAGGTGCCGGTCGAGGTTCGGCCCGATCGCCGCACGGCGCTCGCCATGCGCTGGCTCATCCAGTACTCGCGCGCGCGCACCGAGAAGACGATGTCGGAGCGACTGGCGGCCGAGCTCATCCTCGCCTCGAAGGGCGAGGGAAACACGATAAAGAAGAAGGAAGACACGCACCGGATGGCCGAGGCTAACCGGGCGTTCGCGCATTATCGCTGGTAAGCCGGGCGGCCGGTCCCGCGCTCGGCGGGGTTGACTTCACCAGCTAACCCGCTACTTTTACAAGGCTTGGCTGCTTTCGAGGTTCGCCAAGCCGACATCGGACCACGTGACGCGCGCCGGCGCGGGCCGCCACCTCTGGTCTTCCAAACACAACGCGTGGAGAATCGAACTCCTCATCCAGGGCGGACGCCCGGATGCGCGCGGAGCGATACCCCCGGCCTCGGCCGGCACGGTCGCCCCGCTTTTTCGTTAGCCGCTTCGAGCAGAAGCCGCGTCGCAAACGCGCCGCAAAGGCGCCGCAGGCGCCGCAAACGCGCCGCTCGAGAGTGACTGGACCCAGACGGACTATGGCTCGGCGAACCCCGCTCGACCGCTATCGCAACATCGGCATCATGGCCCACATCGATGCCGGGAAAACGACTACGACCGAGCGCATCCTCTACTACACGGGGAAGAACTACAAGATCGGTGAGGTCCATGAGGGCGCGGCCACCATGGACTGGATGGAGCAGGAGCAGGAGCGAGGCATCACCATCACCTCGGCTGCCACTACCTGCTTCTGGAGCCGGCACGGCACCGAGTATCGGATCAACATCATCGATACCCCGGGCCACGTGGACTTCACCGTCGAGGTGGAGCGGTCGCTCCGCGTGCTTGATGGCGCCGTCACCCTGCTCGACTCGGTGGCCGGCGTCGAGCCGCAGACCGAGACCGTCTGGCGCCAGGCCGACCGCTACAACGTCCCCCGGATCATCTTCGCCAACAAGATGGACCGGGTCGGGGCGGACTTCGACCGCTGCCTGGCCATGATCCGCGGCCGGCTCACCAAGCGGGCGTACCCGCTACAGCTTCCCGTGGGCTCGGGCGAGCTCTTCACCGGGCACATCGACGTGCTCCGGCGGGTCGAGATCGTCTTCGATGACGAGACCCTGGGCAAGACGTTTACCGAGATGCCGGTGCCCGAAGCGTACCGCGAGCGGGTGGAGCAGGTGCGTCACGAGCTGATCGAGGCCGCCGTCGAGTACGACGAAGAGCTGCTGGAGAAATACCTGGGCGGCGCCGAGCTGAGCCCCGACGAGGTCACCCGCGCCATCCGCAAGGCGACGATCGCGGGCGCGTTCGTGCCGGTGCTCTGCGGCGCCTCGTTCAAGAACAAGGGCGTGCAGGCGCTGCTCGACGCGGTCATCGATTATCTGCCGAGCCCGCTCGACATTCCGCCGGTGCAGGGGCACCTGCCGCAGCACGACGACACCCACGTCGAGCGCTGCGCCTCCGATGCGGAGCCGTTCAGCGCGCTCGCGTTCAAGATCATGACTGATCCGTACGTGGGCCGGCTCACCTACTTCCGGGTGTACTCGGGGTCGCTCAAGAGCGGCAGCTACGTCTACAACAGCACCAAGGACAAGCGCGAGCGGATCGGCCGGCTCCTGCAGATGCACGCCAACAAGCGGGACGAGATCGAGGAAGTGCTGGCCGGCGACATCGCGGCCGCCATCGGCCTCAAGGACACCCGCACCGGCGACACGCTGTGCGATGACGCCAAGCCGGTCATCCTCGAGGCGATGAAGTTTCCCAACCCGGTCATCGACGTCTCGATCGAGCCCAAGACCAAGGCCGACCAGGACAAGCTCGCCATCGCGATGCAGAAGCTGGCCGAGGAGGATCCGACCTTCCGGGTGCGGAGCGACGCCGAAACGGGGCAGACGATCATCGCCGGCATGGGCGAGCTGCACCTCGAGATCCTGGTCGACCGGATGAAGCGGGAGTTCAAGGTCGAGGCCAACGTCGGCCGGCCGCAGGTGGCCTTCCGCGAAACCATCCGCCGCAAGGTGAGCGACGTCGAGGGCAAGTTCATCCGGCAGAGCGGCGGCAAGGGCCAGTACGGCCACGTCGTGATCGATCTCGAGCCGACCGAGGCCGGCGCCGGATTCCTCTTCGAGGACAAGATCGTCGGCGGCGTCATTCCGCGCGAATACATCAAGCCGGTCGAGGCCGGCATCCGCGAGGCGCTCGAGGGCGGCGTGCTGGCCGGCTACCCGATGGTCGACGTGAAGGCGACGCTCACCTTCGGCAGCTACCACGACGTGGACAGCTCCGAAATGGCGTTCAAGATCGCCGGCTCGATGGCGGTGAAGGAGGCGGCCCGGAAGGCGCACGCCGTGCTGCTCGAGCCGGTCATGGAGGTGGAGGTCGTGACACCCGCCGATTTCCTCGGCGACGTGATCGGCGACCTCTCGAGCCGCCGCGGCAAGATCGGCGGCATGACGCAGCGGGGCGATGCGCAGGTCGTGGCCGCCCACGTCCCGCTCGCGGAGATGTTCGGGTATTCCACCACGCTGCGCAGCATGACGCAGGGGCGGGCGGTGTACTCGATGCAGTTCGATCACTACGAGGAAGTGCCGAAGACCATCGCGGACGCGATCATCTCGAAGCAGAGCTAAGGGCGGCACCACACAGGAGCACGAGGACAGGATCATGGCCAAGGCCAAATTCGAGCGGACCAAGCCCCACGTGAACGTCGGCACCATCGGCCACGTGGACCACGGAAAAACCACTCTCACGGCGGCGCTCACCAAGGTGTCCTCGGACAAGGGCTGGGGCACCAAGTACGTCTCGTACGACGAGGTGGCCAAGGCGTCGGAGGCGCAGGGACGGCGCGATGCGAGCAAGATCCTGACGATCGCGACGAGCCACGTCGAATACGAGACCGCCAACCGCCACTACGCGCACGTCGACTGCCCGGGCCACGCCGACTACGTGAAGAACATGATCACGGGCGCGGCGCAGATGGACGGCGCCATCCTGGTGGTGAGCGCGGTGGACGGCCCGATGCCGCAGACCCGCGAGCACATCCTGCTCGCGCGGCAGGTGAACGTGCCCTCCATCGTGGTCTTCCTCAACAAGTGCGACCTGGTGGACGACGCCGAGCTGCTCGACCTGGTGGAGCTCGAGGTGCGCGAGCTGCTCTCGCAGTATGAGTACCCCGGCGACGACACGCCGGTCATCCGCGGCTCGGCCATCAAGGCGATCGAGGGCGACAAGGACTACGTCGGCAAGGTCGAGGAGCTGTACGGCGCGCTGGACAGCTTCATCAAGGAGCCGGTCCGCGAGATCGACAAGCCCTTCCTGATGCCGGTGGAGGACGTCTTCTCGATCACCGGCCGCGGCACCGTGGCCACCGGACGCATCGAGCGGGGCAAGGTCAAGGTGGGCGACGAAGTGCAGCTCGTCGGGTTCGGCGCCGAGAAGAAGACGGTCGTGACCGGCGTCGAGATGTTCCGCAAGCTGCTCGACGACGGCCAGGCCGGCGACAACGTCGGTCTCCTGCTCCGCGGCGTCGAAAAGAACGAGATCGAGCGCGGCATGGTGCTGGCCAAGGGCGGCAGCATCACCCCGCACACCAAGTTCGAGGCCGAGGTGTACGTGCTCACCAAGGAAGAGGGCGGGCGGCATACGCCGTTCTTCAAGGGCTACCGGCCCCAGTTCTACTTCCGCACGACCGACGTCACGGGCTCGGTCGAGCTTCCGGGCGGCGTCGAGATGGTGATGCCGGGTGACAACATCCAGATGACGATCGAGCTGATCACGCCGATCGCCATGGATGAGGGGCTCCGGTTCGCCATCCGCGAGGGCGGGCGGACGGTCGGCGCCGGTGTGGTGACGAAGATCCTGAAGTAGGCGGTCCGGCGTCAGCCGGTCGGTTCCGGTCACTCTCGACCGGCCGCCCGGCGGTCCGCCCGACCCATTGGAGCGCTCATGGCTCAGAAAATCCGCATCCGCCTCAAGGCCTTTGACCACGTCGTCCTCGACCAGGCGGCGGCGGACATCGTGCGCACCGCGGAAAAAACCGGTGCGCAGGTGTCCGGGCCCATTCCGCTGCCGGTCAAGACCGAGCGGTGGACCGTGCTGCGCAGCCCGCACATCGACAAGAAGAGCCGGGAGCAGTTCGAGCTTCGCACCCACAAGCGGCTGCTCGATATCAACGACTCCCGGCCCCAGACGATGGACGCGCTGACCAAGCTCGATCTGCCGGCGGGTGTCGACGTCGAGATCAAGGTCGAGTAGGCGAGGGCCCAGATGACCACTGGATTGATCGGCCGCAAGCTCGGGATGACCCGGGTCTTCGCGGAGGACGGCACCGCGGTAGCGGTGACGGTGATCGAGGCCGGCCCCTGCCGCGTGGTCCAGGTGCGCGAGCAGGGCGTGCAGCTCGGCTGGGGCGCGCAGCGGGCGCGGCGCACGAGCCGCGCGGAGCTGGGCCACGCCAAGGCGGCGGGTCTCGATGCGGCACCCCGGGTGCTTCGGGACTTTCCGCTGAACGGCGAGGCGCCGGCGGCCGGCGCCGAGGTGAAGGTGGACATCTTCGAGCCGGGCGAGCTGGTCAAGGTCACCGGCACCACCAAGGGGCGTGGCTTCCAGGGCGTGGTCCACCGCCACGGCTTTGGCGGGGGGCCGGCCACACACGGCAACACGCGGCATCGGAAGCCGGGCTCGATCAGTCCGGGCACCGATCCCTCGCGCGTCATCAAGGGCAAGCGCATGCCGGGGCACCAAGGCGCTGCCCGGCACACCGAGCTCGGACTCACCGTGGTCCGGATCGACCCGGAGCGGAATCTGCTCTTCGTCCGCGGCGCCATTCCGGGCGCGCGCAACGGGATCGTCACGATCGCCAAGCAGGGAGGGCGGAGCCGCCATGATTGAGGCGCCGCACTACTCTGCCGCCGGCGTCCGGCGCGACGCGGCATTCGCGCTGCCGGCCGATTATTTCGACGGAACCGTGCACGAGCCGGCGCTGCACCAGGCCGTGCGCGCATTCCTCAATAACCAGCGCCAGGGCACGGCCCAGACCAAGACTCGGAGCTTCGTCTCCGGCGGCAATCAGAAGCCGTGGAAGCAAAAGGGCACGGGCCGGGCACGTCAGGGATCGACGCGGGCCCCGCACTGGCGGGGCGGCGGCACGGTGTTCGGTCCGTCGCCGCGGGACTACACCACGGCCATTCCACGCAAGGTGCGGCAGCTCGCCCGGCGCTCCGCGCTCAACGCGCGCGCCCGCGAGGCGGAGCTGCACGTGATCGAGCGGCTCCTGTTTCCGGAGCCGCGCACCCGCGATCTCGCGGCGCTGCTCGCGCGGCTCGGCGTCGCCGGGCGGAAGGTTCTCGTGCTCACCGCCGAGCACAGCCCCAACGTCTATCTGAGCGGGCGCAACCTGCCGGGCGTCGAGGTCATGCGCTACGCCGACGCCTCAGCATACGACGTCGTTCGGGCCGACGCGGTGGTGGTCGAGGAAGGTGCCATCACCGGGGTGATTCCCGAGGTGGAGGCGGAGCCCGAGGCTGAACCCGCCGAAGCCGCGCCGCGCGCCAGGCAGCCCAAGCGCGCCGCGCCCAAGAGCGCGGCAAAGGCCGCCAAGCGCGCGAAGGGCACCGGCGCCAAGGCCAAGCGGGCAGCGGGCAAGCCCGCCAAGTCGACGGCCAAGGCCAAGACCGCCAAGGCCAAGGCCGCCAAGCGGCCCGCCGCGCGGAAGAAGAAGGAGCGCGAGTAAATGCCGTCGCTGCATGACACGATCGTTCGACCCGTGGTGACCGAGAAGAGCTCGGCTGCCTACCAGGCCGGCAAGGTCTACACCTTCGAGGTGCACCCGGCCGCCACCAAGCCCGAAATCCGCACGGCGCTCGAGCGGCTGTTCGGTGTCACGGTCACGGGTGTGCGCACGATGCAGATGCGGCGGCGCGAGGTGGTGCGCGGCCGCACGCGGGGCAAGACGGCGCGCTGGAAGAAGGCCGTGGTGACGCTCAAGGACGGTGACTCGATCGCCGTGTTCGAGGGTTGAGGAGGCCGTCGCGATGAGCATCAGACAATTCAGACCCATGACTGCGGGCACCCGGTTCCGCTCGGTGTCGGGATTCGACGAGATCACCCGGTCCACGCCCGAGAAGTCGCTGCTCGAGCCCAAGCGCCAGAGCGGCGGCCGCAACAACCAGGGCCACGTGACGGCGCGCTACAAGGGAGGCGGTCACAAGCGGCAATACCGGAAGATCGACTTCAAGCGCAACAAGTTCGGCATTCCGGGCCGGGTCGCCGAAATCGAGTACGACCCGAACCGGAGCGCGCGGATCGCGCTCATCGTGTACGCCGACGGTGAGAAGCGCTACGTGCTCCACCCAAAGGGCCTCGCCGTGGGCGACACCATCGTCTCGGGCCCGGGGTCGGACACGCGCACCGGCAACGCGGTGCCGCTGGGCGAAATGCCGCTCGGCACCCAGGTGCACAACATCGAGCTCAAGATCGGCAAGGGCGGGCAGCTCTGCCGGAGCGCCGGCACTAGCGCGCAGGTCGTGGCCAAGGAAGGCGATTACGTCACGCTCCGGCTCCGCTCCACCGAGATGCGCCTGGTCCACGCGCGCTGCCTCGCCACCGTGGGCGAGGTGGGCAACGCCGAGCACGAGCTGCTCTCCATCGGCAAGGCGGGCAAGAACCGCTGGCTCGGCAAGCGCTCCAAGGTGCGCGGCGTCGCCAAGAACCCGGTCGACCATCCGCTGGGCGGCGGCGAGGGCAAGAGCTCGGGCGGGCGGCCGCCGGTGTCGCCCTGGGGCAAGCCCGAGGGGCGGAAGACGAGGCATCACAAGAAGGCCTCCAACAAGTACGTCGTGCGCGGACGGAAGCGCGGGAAGGCAACCCGGTAATGGCACGCAGCGTCAAGAAGGGTCCCTTCGTACAGGAGGCGCTGGCCCGCAAGGTGGGCCAGCTCAACCAGCGCAACGAGAAGCGGGTGGTGAAAACCTGGAGCCGGGCGAGCACGATCCTCCCCGAGTTCGTGGGCCACACCTTCGCGGTGCACAACGGCAACAAGTTCGTGCCGGTGTACGTGACCGAGAACATGGTGGGCCACAAGCTCGGCGAGTTCGCGCCGACGCGGCTCTTCCGCGGGCACAGCGGCAAGCTCGTGGCCGACAAGAAGGCCAAGCCGGAGTAACCGATGAGCGGCCACGCGATTCAGCGGGGGGTGCGGCAGTCGCCCCGGAAGATGCGGCTCGTCATCGATCTCATCCGCGGCAAGGATGTGAACGATGCGTACGCCATCCTCAAGTACAACAAGAAGCTCGCGGCCAGGCAGATCGCAAAGACGCTGCGCTCGGCCGTGGCCAATGCCGAGCAGGCGGCGCTCAAGGACAACGGCCACTTCGATCCCGATCTGCTGGTCGTCAGCAAGGCGATCGTGAACGCCGGCTCGCCGCTCAAGCGCTTCGGCGCGGCGGCGCAGGGCCGGGCGACGCCGATCAGAAAGCGCACCAGCCACGTCGAGATTCACGTGGCGGCCAAGGAGAACGACTGATGGGCCAGAAGACACATCCGGTGGGCTTTCGCCTCGGGATCGTGAAGCCGTGGAAGTCGCGCTGGTTCGCAGCCAAGGACATGCCGGCGCTGCTCAAGGAGGACGAGCTGATCCGGAAGTACCTGAAGACCCGCCTCGGGCACGCCGCGATCTCGGAGATCCATATCGAGCGCCGCCCCGGCAAGGCCACCGTGACGGTGCACACCGGGCGGCCCGGCGTGGTGATCGGCAAGCGCGGCGCCGAGGTCGACAAGCTGCGCGACGAGCTGGCGCAGCTCACCGGCAAGGACGCCGCGATCAACGTCGAAGAGATCAAGCGGCCCGAGCTCTCGGCCCAACTGGTCGGTGACAACATCGCCCACCAGCTCATGCAACGGATCTCGTTCCGCCGCGCCATGAAGCGCGCGGTGCAGAGCGCCATGCGAATGGGCGCGCAAGGCATCAAGATCCGGGTGTCGGGGCGTCTGGGAGGCGCCGAGATCGCGCGCACCGAGGGCTATCACGAGGGACGGGTGCCGCTGCACACGCTGCGCGCGGACATCGACTACGCCACCAGCACGGCAAAGACGACCTACGGCACCATCGGCATCAAGGTCTGGATCTTCAAGGGCGAAGTGATCGAAGACGTGGCGGGCCGCACCTACAGCACCGGAGCCTGACGAACGATGCTGGCTCCCAAGCGGATCAAGTTCCGCAAGACGTTCAAGGGCCGCACCCGGGGCATCGCGCAGCGGGGCAACACGGTCGCGTTCGGCGAGTTCGGGCTCATGAGTCTCGATCCGGGCTGGATCACCAACCGGCAGATCGAGGCGAGCCGCGTCGCCATGACCCGCGAGATGAAGCGCGGCGGCAAGGTGTGGATCCGGATCTTTCCGGACAAGCCGATCACCAAAAAGCCGGCCGAGACCCGCATGGGGAAGGGCAAAGGCAACCCGGAGGGGTGGGTGGCCGTGGTAAAGCCGGGCCGGATGCTGTTCGAGATCGAGGGGATCAGCGAGGACCTGGCGCGGAAGGCGCTGGCGCTCGCGGCGGCCAAGCTGCCGGTCAAGACCCGGTTCGTGACCCGCGAGGAGACCTGAGCGATGACGCCGACCGAGTTGCGCGAGCTCACGAACGACGAGCTGGAGACCAAACTGCACGAGCTCGTCGAGGAACGGTTCCGGCTGCGCTTCCGCGCCGCGACCGAGACGATCGAGAATCCGATCCGGTTCCGCGCGCTGCGCCGGGACATCGCCCGGATCAAGACGATCCTGCGCGAGCGCGCCCCGGGCGCGCCGGCGGGCCAGCCGCAAGGGTGAGCAACATGCCGGAACGCGAGACGACGAACACGAGTGCGCCGCGCGGGCGGCGGAAGACCCGCGTCGGGGTGGTGACGAGCGACAAGATGACCCGCACGGTCACCGTATCGCTGGTGCGCCGCTACGCCCACCCGGTCTACGGCAAGCAGGTGACGCGCACCAAGACCGTGAAGGCGCGGGACGAGCACGGCGCGCACACGGGCGATACGGTGCGCATCATGGAAACCCGGCCGCTCGCGAAGACGGTGCGCTGGCGGGTCACCGAGATCGTCGAGAGAGCGAAGTAGCCATGGTCCAGCAAGAGAGCATCCTCCGCATCGCGGACAACTCGGGGGCCCGGCGCGCGCTCGTGATCCGCGTCCTGGGCGGCAGCAAGCGCCGCTACGCGGGGCTCGGCGACCAGGTCGTCGTGGCCATCAAGGACGCCATCCCCACCGGGCAGGTGAAGAAGGGCGACGTGGCCAAGGCGGTGATCGTGCGGACGGCCAAGGAGGTCCGGCGCAAGGACGGCTCCTACATCCGGTTCGACGAGAACGCGGCGGTGCTCATCACCGACAACGGCGAGCCGCGCGCGACCCGCATCTTCGGCCCCGTCGCCCGCGAACTGCGCGAGAAGCGATACATGAAGATCGTGTCGCTCGCGCCGGAGGTGCTCTAGCATGAAACCGCTGGTCTACAAGAAGCGGAAGCGGGTGCGCCACGCGCCGCCCGAGCGGATGCGGCTGCACATCACCAAGGGCGACACCGTGCAGATCGTTTCGGGTGACGAGAAGGGAAAGCGCGGCACCGTGCTGCGGGTCGATCCCAAGAGCGGGCGGATCACGATCGAAGGCGTCAACATCGTGAAGCGGCACCGCCGCGCCACGACGCCGGGCGGCGAATCGGGAATCATCAGCATGCCGGCGCCGATCCACCACTCGAAGGCAATGCTCATTGACCCCAAGACCGGCGCGCCGACGCGTATTCGCCGGCGGCGGGCGGCAGATGGGACGGTGGAGCGGATTGCGATCAAGTCGGGGCAGCCGATTCCGAGGGTGAGGTAATGGCGGACGAGACGAAAGGCATGCAGGAAGGCGGTAAGGGCGGTAAAGACGGAAAGGGCGGTAAGGGCGCCGGTCAGAAGGGGGGCGGTGCGCCTAAGGGTGGCGGCGCGGCGCAGGCCAAGGGAAAGGACAAGGCCGCTGCTGGCGCGGTCGATCATGCGCCCAAAGCGGCGGAAGGGAAGCCGCGGTTGCAGACCCATTACGAGCAGACGATCCGGCCCAGGCTTCAGCGCGAGTTCGGGCTCGCGAACCCGCACCAGGTGCCGAAGCTCGACAAGATCGTGCTCAACGTCGGCATGGGCGACGCCTCGAAGAATCCGAAGGGGCTCGAGGCGGCGGTCGAAGAGCTGGCTCTGATCACCGGGCAGAAGCCGGTGGTGACCCGGGCCAAGAAGGCCATCGCCAATTTCGGCCTCCGGGCCGGGATGCCGGTGGGTACCACGGTGACGCTGCGCCGGGCTCGGATGTACGAGTTCCTCGACCGGTTCATCAGCCTCGCGATCCCGCGCATTCGCGATTTCCGCGGGCTCTCGAACCGGAGCTTCGACGGACGCGGCAACTATACGTTCGGCATCAAGGAGCAGATGATCTTCCCCGAGATCGACTTCGACAAGGTCGAGCGGATCCACGGGATGGACATCACGATCGTCACCTCGGCGACGCGGGACGATCTGGCGCTGGCGCTCTTGCGCGAGTTCGGGTGGCCCTTCCGGGGCGAGACGCCGGTGAAGGTGGCGTAAAGGAGCAAGGAGAGTCGATGGCAAAGACGGCGTGGATCGAACGGGCAAAACGGGTCCCGAAATTCAAGGTCCGCACGGTGCGGCGCTGCCAGCGGTGCGGCCGCTCGCGCGCGGTGCTGCGCAAATTCGGCCTGTGCCGCATCTGTTTCCGTGAGCTCGCGCTCAGGGGAGACATCCCCGGCGTGCGCAAGGCCAGCTGGTAGGGGGACGAGGGATGATGAACCTCACAGATCCCGTCGCGGACATGCTCACCCGCATCCGGAACGCCTGCGCCGCGGGCCACCGGCGGGTGGATATGCCGGTGTCCAAGCTCAAGAGCGAGGTCGCCCGGCTGCTGCGCGACAATCATTACATCGCGGACTTCAAGGTGCTCGACGACGGCACCCACAGCGTGCTGCGCCTGTACCTCAAGTACCACAACGACGAGCCGGTCATCCGGGAGCTGCGCCGGATCTCGACTCCGGGCCTCCGGCGCTACGTCAAGTGCCGGGAGATCCCGCGGGTCAAGAACGGACTCGGGATGGCGATCGTCTCCACCCCGAAGGGGCTCATGACCGACCGCGAGGCGCGCACCGCCCGGCTGGGCGGCGAGCTCCTGGCGCTCGTCTGGTAGGGAGGCGCGCATGTCCCGCATCGGCAAGAAGCCCGTGGCGATCCCGAAGGGCGTCACCGTGGCGCTCACCGACCACACGATCTCGGTGAAGGGGCCCAAGGGTGAGCTCAGCCGCCGCCTCCACCGCGACATGCAGGTCGCGGTAACCGACGCCGAGGTGACAGTGGCGCGCCCGAGCGACGAGAACCGGCACAAGGCGCTGCACGGCCTCACCCGCACCCTGGTCCAGAACATGGTGGACGGCGTCTCGCGTGGCTATCTCAAGACCCTCGAGATCCAGGGCGTGGGTTACAAGGCCGAGGCCAAGCCGTACGGCGTGAACCTGATCGTGGGCTACTCGCACCCGGTCAAGTACGAGGCCCCGAAGGGCATCAAGATTTCGGTGGACAACAATACGCTCGTGAAGGTCGAAGGCGCCGACAAGGAGGTCGTGGGCCAGGTGGCCGCCGAGCTCCGCAACGTGCGCCCGCCGGAGCCGTACAAGGGCAAGGGCATCCGCTACCAGGGCGAGCAGGTCCGCCGCAAGGCCGGCAAGACAGGAGCGAAGTAAGCATGCGCGCGATCCATGCCCCGCGTACCCGCGGCGATCGGCGCTACCGGCGCCACCTCCGCGTGCGCAAGCAGGTGCACGGCACGGCCGAACGGCCGCGGCTCGTGGTTTTCCGCTCGCTCAAGCACATCTCGGCGCAACTGGTCGACGACGACCGGGGCGTCACGCTCTTCGGCGTGAATGACCGGAGCGAGGGCGTGCAGGCGGACGGCGCGAGCAAGGTGGCGCGCGGCAAGGCCACGGGCAAACGCCTCGCCGAAAAGGCGCGCGCGGCTGGAATCACCCGGGTGGTGTTCGACCGCGCCGGATACCGTTACCATGGTCGTGTGCAAGCCGTCGCAGACGGCGCACGCGAAGGCGGACTGGAGTTCTAGCATGGCAGACGAAAAGCAGAGCGCGGCGCCCGAGGGCAGCGGCCCGACGGCAGATACCGGCACCGGAGCCCCCGGGGGCGATCAGCGCCCCGGCGCGGCAGAAGCTCCAGCAGCCGCCGAGCGGCCCCGGGGCCGCCGCGGTGGCGGGGCCGGCGGCCGGGGCGGACGCGGCGATCGTGGCCCCCGGCGCGACCGGGACCGCGATCGCGACCACGGCAGCGACATGGTCGAGAACGTGATCGCCATCAACCGCGTCGCCAAGGTCGTGAAGGGCGGCCGCCGCTTTTCGTTCAATGCGCTCGTGGCGGTGGGCGATGGCCGTGGCAAGGTCGGCATCGCGACGGGCAAGGCGAACGAAGTGTCCGAGGCGGTGCGGAAGGCGGTCGAAGCGGCCAAGCGCGCGATGGTGGACCTTCCGCGCACCGGGTCCACCATTCCGCACGAGGTGGTGGGCGAGCACGGCGCCGGACGCGTGCTGCTCAAGCCCGCCGCGACTGGCACCGGCGTCATTGCCGGCGGCCCCGTGCGCGCCGTGCTCGAGTGCGCCGGCGTCACCGACATCCTCACCAAGAGCCTCGGCTCGAGCAACGCGCACAACATGGTGCGGGCCACCATGAACGGCCTCTCGCGGCTGGTGAGCGCACGGCAGGTGGCGCGCGAACGCGGCATCGAGATCGATCAGATCGCCTACCGGCCGCGGCAGGAGGTCTGACATGGGACGCAATCCGGTCGTCGGGCGCCAGGGTCCCGGCCACCACGCCGCGGTCATCCCGAGTGAAGATGCGGCCGCGACGCTCGCGGTCACCCAGATTCGCTCGGAGATCGGGCACGCCGAGCGGCTCCGCCGCACGCTCAAGGCCCTCGGATTGAGGCACCACCAGCAGACGGTGCAGGTACCCAACAACGCATCCGTTCGCGGCATGCTGTTCAAGGTGCGCCACCTCGTCGACGTGGCGCCGGCCAAGGAATGACGATGGCAGACGACCGCAAGATCACCCTCTCGACGCTGCGCCCGCCGCGGGGCAGCACCCAGGCGCGCCGGCGCGTTGGCCGCGGGCCCGGATCGGGGCTCGGCAAGACGTCGGGCAAGGGCCACAAGGGACACAAGGCGCGCACCGGCGGGTCGACCAACCCCGGCTTCGAGGGCGGCCAGATGCCAATGTACCGGCGCCTTCCGAAGCGCGGCTTCACCAATCCATTCAAGGTCGTGGCGCAGCCGGTCAACCTGGCGCAGCTCGACAAGCTGTCCGGACCGGCCGTCAATCCAGACACCCTCCACGCCGCGGGGCTCATCGGCAAGCGAGACGCCCCCGTGAAGCTGCTCGGCACCGGCGAGGCCGGCCGGGCATACACGGTGACCGGCGTGGCGATTTCCGCGTCGGCGCGCCAGAAGATCGAAGCCGCCGGCGGCACCATCGAGGCGTAAGTGACCGCACCTCGCGTTTCCACGTTCCACATCGATGAGGAGCTCAAGCGCAAGCTCCTCTTTACCCTGCTCGCGCTCGTCATCTACCGGGTCGGCGCCCACATCGCCGCACCCGGGGTCAATGTCGCGGCGCTGGCCGACTTCATCCGGAACTCGGGCGCCGCCGGGTTCTTCGGGCTCTACGATACGCTGGGCGGCGGCCTCTCGCGGGCGACGGTGTTTGCCCTCGGGATCATGCCGTACATCTCGGCCTCGATCATCTTCCAGCTGCTCGGCGGCGTGTCGCCCTCGGTCGGCAAGATGCAGAAGGACGAAGAGGGCAGGAAGAAGCTGACCCAGTGGACCAGATACATGACGGTCGGCATCTCGCTCGCCCAGGCCTATACCTTCGCCCTCTTTACCGAGTCCATCCCCGGCGCCATCGAGAATCCGGGCTTCGCGTCGCGCCTCGTCATGGTGGTGACGCTCACCGCCGGCTCGATCTTCGTCATGTGGCTCGGCGAGCAGATCACCGAGCGCGGCATCGGGAACGGGATGAGCCTTCTCATTACGTTCTCGATCCTGGAGCGGCTCTGGCCGGCCACGGTGCAGCTCGTACAGTTCATCAAGGCGGGGTCGGTCACGGTGCTCGGCACCGTGATCTTCATGGCCGTTCTGCTCGGCGTGATCGCGGCCGTGGTGGCGATGACGATCGCCGCGCGGCGCATCCCCATCCAGATCCCGCGCAAGGTGATGGGACGCGGGCGCATCCGCGAAGGCCAGAAGACCTTCATCCCCATCCGCCTCATCACGGCGGGCGTGATGCCCATCATCTTCGCGCAGACGATCATCATCGTGCCCGGCACGCTGGCGACCTTCACCAAGTCGCCGGTCCTGCAGGATCTGGCCACCTACTTCGCGCCCGGCAACATCGCGTACGATCTCACGTTCGCCGTGCTCACGGTGCTGTTCACCTACTTCTACACGTCCATCATCTTCAACTCGGTGGACCTGGCGGAAAACCTGAAGAAGCAGGGCGGCTTCATTCCCGGCGTGAAGCCGGGTGCCAGCACCGCCGACTACATCGATGCCGTGCTCGCGCGGGTGACGCTCCCCGGCGGCCTGTTCCTCGCCTTCGTCGCGATCCTGCCGGTCATCGTGTCGGATCAGGTGAACATCCAGGCGCGGTTCGGCGGCACCTCCGTGCTGATCGTGGTCGGCGTGCTGCTCGACACCATCGCGCAGGTGGAACAGCACCGCACGCTCAGGAAGTACGACGGCTTCATGAAGACCGGCCGGGTGAAGTTCCGCGGCAACCAGCAGCGCTACATGTGACCGCTTATTACCTGCTGATGGGGCCGCCTGGGGCCGGCAAGGGCACCCAAGGCGCCATCCTTGCCGAGCATCTTGGTCTGCCGAAACTCGCCACCGGAGATCTGCTCCGCGACGCCGTCAAGCAGGGCACTCCGCTCGGCCGGAAGGCCAAGGCGGTGATGGAGGCCGGAAACCTGGTCAGCGACGATATCATCCTCGGCATGGTCCGCGAAGAGCTGGACAAGCCGGCGGCCGCCGGCGGCGCCATCCTCGACGGCGTGGTGCGGACCGTGCCCCAGGCCGAAGCGATGGAGAAATTGCTGGGCGAGCGCGACCGGCGGCTCGACGCCGTGCTCTTTTTCGATGTTACCGACGAAGAAATCCTCTCCCGGCTCGAGCGGCGCCGCTCGATCGAGGGCCGCGCCGATGACGACCCCGCCGCGGTAGCGACCCGGCTCAAGGCATACCGGTCGCAGACCGCGCCGGTGCTCGCCTGGTACGACGATCGGCGACTGGTGAAGCGGGTGCCCGCCGTGGGCGCGGTGGACGACATCGCCGGACGGGTGCGGAGGGCGATCGGGGAGGCATGATCACGCTCAAGTCCCCCCGGGAAGTCGACACCATGGCCCGGGCGGGACGAATCGTCGCGGGCGTGCTCGCGCTCATGCGCGACACCGTGAAGCCCGGTATCAGTACCGCAGCGCTGGACGCCGAGGCGGAGGCATTCATCCGGAGCCATCCGGGCGCCACGCCGTCGTTCAAGGGCCTCTACGGGTTCCCCAAGACGCTCTGCACCTCCATCGATCAGGAAATCGTGCACGGCATTCCGTCGACCAGGCGCGTGCTGGCCGAGGGCAGCATCGTGAGCGTGGACGTAGGGGTGCAGCTCGAAGGGCTGCATGCCGACTCGGCGGCGACTTTTGCCGTGGGGCGCACCGCACCGGCAACGCAGCGCCTGCTCGACGTGACCCAGCAGTGCCTCGCCGCCGGGATCGCCGCGGCTCGGGTGGGCAACCACATCGGCGACATCGGGCACGCGGTGCAGCGGGTGGCTGAGGCGGCAGGGTACGGCGTGGTACGCGAGCTGGTGGGGCACGGCATCGGCACGCGGTTCCACGAGGAGCCGCAGGTGCCGAACTACGGCGCGCCGCGCCGCGGGCCCCGGCTGCTCGAGGGCATGACGATCGCCATCGAGCCGATGATCACGGTCGGCAACCCCATCACCCGCACGCTGGCCGACAAGTGGACCGTCGTCACGGTGGATGGGAGCCTCTCGGCCCACTTCGAGCATACCGTCGCGATTACCGGCGATGGGCCGCGGATCCTCACCGCGGCGTAGGGCAGCTCACGCCCACTCGCTGAGCCGCCGCAGCACCCGCGCTTCCGTCGCCTCGACCAGCTCCAGCCGCTCCAGCGCCTGCTCGCACATCCGCTCCGCCTCGCGGTCCTCGTGCATCCGCCGCAGGTTGGAGCGGATCGCCCAGTACGCCGCGCGGCTCGCCGCGGCGCCGAGGAACGCGGCGGAGGCCGCATCGCCGGCCGCACTTCGGAGCCCGCGGTCGGCCAGCACTTCGGCGAGGTCGACCGTCTCTCCGGCGAGCAGCAGCAGCTCGTACTGCACCGCCGCCGCCGCCTTGAGCGCCGCGTCGCGCGCCGCCCCGCGCCGCGCGATCTCGGCCTCGGTGCCGCGGGGCAGCGCGAGCGCCTGCAATACCTCGTCGAACGCCTCGATGTCCTCGCTCGCGAGCGCCAGCAGCCGGCGGCGGAGCGGCTCCGCCCGCGCGAGTGCCGCCGCCGATTCGCTTCGCACCGCCGCGTAGCTCTCCCGGCGTCCGGTGAGCGCCGCCACCATGCCGACGAGCGCCGCGGCGAGTGCGGCGGCGATCGCCGCCGCCGACCCGCCTGCGGGCGTCGCCGACGCAGCGGCGAGCGCATCCGTCCACGTCTCGACCGAATCGTGGCTGCCGATCATGCGTCGTCCTCCACGTACACGATCAATGCGGTCCGAGGTTGTCGATCAGTCCGGCCCGAGTGTCTTGAGTAGCCATGCGTGGATCGGCCGATTGCCCGCCACCACCGGTCCGTGCTCCACGCCCAGATCGCGCCCCGCGAAATCAGTGGCGACGCCGCCCGCCTCACGAATGAGCACGAGTCCCGCCGCGATGTCCCACGCCGAGAGCCGCTGCTCCCAGAACCCCTCGAAGCGGCCGGCCGCGACGTCGACCAGGTCGAGCGCGGCAGAGCCAGCGCGACGGATGCCGGTGGTCGCCGAAGCGACGCGGCCGAACTGTTGCTCGTATTCCTCGAGCTGCGCGAGATCCTTGAAAGGAAATCCCGTGCCGATGAGAGCGTGAGCCGGGTCGGCGATGGGCGACACGCGGAGCGCGCGGGCGCTCCCCGAGGGACCGCCATCCCCCGCCGCGCTGGTCCACGCGCCGCCGCCGCGGGTCGCCCAGTACACCTGATCGAACGGCACCTGATGCACCACGCCGGCCACCAGCTCACCGTCGATGGCCGCGGCGATCGACACCGCGTAGGCCGGGTAGTCGTGCAGAAAGTTGGTCGTGCCGTCGAGCGGATCGACCACCCACACGAGCCCCGCCGTGGTGATCTCGGGCGACAGCTCCTCGCCGACGATAGTGGCCCCCGGAACGCCGCCGAGCAAGATGTCGCGGATGAGCCGCTCGGCGGTGCGGTCGACCTCGGTGACGAAGTCGCGGCTCCCCTTGAGGGTCCAGCCGGCTGGGTCGGCCGGCCGCTCGACCGAGCGAATGAAGCCGGCGGCGCCCGCGGCCGCCGACCGGGCGAGATCAAGTAAGTCTAATGACGACAGCATCTTGTGGCGCCAACTCCGGCAAGCTACCTTGGGTGATGCCCCGCATATTTTCCGGCATTCAACCGTCCGGCGAGCTGCATCTCGGCAACTACCTCGGCGCGGTGCAGAACTGGGTCCGGCTGCAGGACTCCTACGAGTGCATCTACTGCATCGTGGACCTGCACGCCATCACCCGCAAGTACGAGCCGGCGCTGCTGGCGCAGCGCACCCACGAGATGGCGGTCGGCCTGCTGGCCGCGGGCATTGACCCCGAACGCGCGACGCTCTTCGTGCAGTCGCACGTGCCGGCGCACGCCGAGCTCATGTGGCTCTTGAACGCGGTGACGCCGCTCGGCGAGCTGGAGCGGATGACGCAGTTCAAAGATAAGTCGCGGGGAATGGAGAGCATCCCGGCGGGCCTGCTCAACTATCCGATCCTGCAGGCGGCCGACATTCTGATGTATCGCGCGGATCTCGTCCCCGTGGGCGAAGACCAGGTGCAGCATCTCGAGCTCGCGCGCGAAATCGCGCGGCGCTGGAACGCCGAGTTCGGCGGCGGCGCCGACTACTTTCCCGAGCCCAAGCCGCTGCTCACCGAAGCCAAGCGTATCCTGGGCCTCGACGGGCAGGCGAAGATGTCGAAGAGCCTGGGCAACACGATTGCCGTGCTGGCGAGCCCGGAGGAGATCTGGCAGAAGCTCCGTCCGGCGGTCACCGATCCGGCGCGGGTCACCCGCAAGGACCCCGGCACGCCCGAGATCTGCAACATCTACGACCTGCACCGCTACTTTTCGCCGGCGCCCACCGTGGCCGAGGTGGCGGAAAACTGCCGCGGCGCGCGCTGGGGCTGCCTCGACTGCAAGCGCGTGCTGGCCGACAACATTGCCGCGCACTTCGCGCCCATGCGCGAGCGCGCGCGCGAGCTGAACGCGCACCCGGTGCGGGTGGCGGAGCTGCTCGCGGCAGGTGCCGAGCGGGCGCGGCAAATGGCGCGCGCCACGATGGCGGAGGTGCGCGAGCGTATGGGGTTCCTGCCGGTCGACTGATTCTCCGTCCAACGCGGACACGACATGGAAAAAATCATCAAGGCGGCGGTCGAGCGGGGCGCGTCGGACCTGCACATCAAGGCGGGCGACGTCTTCCGTGCCCGCATCAACGGCAAACTCGTGCCGCTCACGAAGCAGCGGCTCACGCCCGAGCAGACCCGCGCCATCGCGCTCCAGCTCATGAGCAGCGACGTAGATCGCGCACGCATCGAGCAGCTGCGCGACTTCGACTGCTCCTGGGGCATGCCGGGTGTGGGCCGCTTCCGGGTCAACGTGCTGCGCCAGCGCTCGTCGTTCATGGTCGTGATGCGCGTCATCCCGTTCACCGTGCCCACGCTCGATGAGCTGGCGCTGCCGGCGGCGCTCGCCCAGGTGGCCGAGTCCGATCGCGGGCTCGTGCTGGTGGCCGGCGTGAGCGGGAGCGGCAAGAGCTCGACGGTCGCCGCGATGATCCATCACGTGAACCGGACCCAGCACCGGCACGTCGTGACGATCGAAAACCCGATCGAATTCCTCCACCGCGACATCAACTGCTCGATCACCCAGCGCGAGGTGGGCGTGGACACCGAGTCGCTCGCCATAGGGCTCCGCGCGGCGCTCCGGCAGGACCCGGACGTCGTCGTGATCGGCGACATGGCGGACGCCGAGACGCTCGACGTGTCGCTCAAGGCGGCCGAGACCGGCCGGCTCGTCATCGCGACGGTGCCGGCGCCGAACGTGGCCGGCGCGGTGGAGCGCGTGCTTGCCACACTCGAACCCGGCGAGCGCGAGATCGGCCGGGTTCGCTTCGGCGAGGCGGTGCGCGCCATCGTGGCCCAGCAGCTTCTGCCGACGCGGAACGGCGCGGGACGGGTTGCGGTGGCCGAGCTGATGGTCGCGACCCCGGCGGTGCGCGACTGTGTGAAGGCGCCGGCGCGGCTCGACGAGCTGGCGGCGCTCATGGCCGCCGCCCGTGACGATGGCATGCAAACGTTCGAGCAGCATCTCCTCGAGTTGGTCGAGGCTGGGCGGATCACGCGTGAGGCGGCGGCGGCCGCCACCGCTGCCATGCCAAGCCCCGCACCGGCTGCGCGCCCCGGCGCCGCGCAAAGCGGCGGGCGCGCGGCCACCCCGAACTCACCCTCCGGTGGCGCACCACAGGCCCCGTCCGGCCGCCGCGGCAAACAGGCCGCGGGCGCGTGATGCGCTCGCGCGGGTGCTCGCCGCCCCGCGCGAGGCCGGCACGCCCGAGGCCCACGCCGCGCGCGATGCGGTCGCGCGGCATCTGAGCGCGTTGGGGTACGCCGTCACGCTCGAGCCGATCCGCTTCACGCCCTCGTCGCTCTGGGCGCTCCCGGTGCTCGGCGCGGGGCTCGGCTGGCTCGGCCTCGTGCTCCTCCCGCTCCTCGTGATGCCGACCGTGACACCGTGGGCCGCGCTCGTCCTTTGGGCCATCGGTGCCGTAAGCCTCACGGCATTGGTCTGGGTGGTGGGCGCGGGCTGGGCGTCGCTCCCGCTCGCCGGCCGGTTGCGCGACGATGCGACCATCGTCGCCACCCGCTCGCCCGAGGTGCGCCGCTGGATCGTGGCACATCTCGATTCCAAGGCGCAGGGACATTCGATGGCGGGGCGGATCGTCGCCGTCTGGCTCGTGCTACTCGCGGCTCTCGCTCTCACGGCGCTCGCCGCGCTCCGGGTACGGGGCGAGCTGCCGATCGTGGTGGCGGGTGCCGGCGCCGCGCTCGCAGTCCTGGCGGGCGCGCTCGCGGGCCGGGGCCGGCTCAAGGGTCGCTCGGTGGGCGCGCGGGACAACGCCAGCGGGCTCTTCGCGGCGCTCACCGTGGCGGAGCACTCGACGGACGACGCCACCGGGTTTCTCATCACGGCGGCCGAAGAATTCGGCCTCGTCGGTGCGCGCGCGTTCGCCCGCGCGCACGCGGCCGCGCTGCGGGGGTGCGAGGTGATCAACTTCGACACGCTGGACGACACCGGCCCCCTCGCCGTGGTGCGCCACGACGCGCGCGGCGCGCCGCTCGCCGCGGCCACCGCCGGTCGGCTCGGCGGCCTCGGTCTTCCGGTGCGGGTGCGGCGGCTCCCGCTCGGTATTCTGGTCGACAGCATGCCGCTCGCCCGCGCGGGCGCCGCCGCCGTGACCGTCGCGCGGCTCGACCGCAGCACGCTCCGCCTGATCCATACCCCGCGCGATGCCGCCGATGGCTTCGCATTCGACACGGCGGAGCGGGTGGGGCGCGCACTCGGCGCCTGAGCGGCGCCATGCATCCGGCGAGGGCGCTGAGCTGGGCAGCGGCGAGCGTTTGACGTTTGCGCCCGCCGCCGCTAACATTGCCGGAGGATGCACGAGCGCCCCCCGCGGGGCTTTTTTGTTGTCGTGAGGAGCGCGCGCGCATGTCGGCGCGCGAGGAGCAGCCATGTTCGATGCACGGACCACCTGCGTGGTGGTCGTGGGCGCGCAATGGGGCGACGAGGGCAAGGGCAAGCTGGTCGACGTCCTCGCCGAGCGGGCCGACATGGTCGTGCGCTATCAGGGCGGCGCCAATGCCGGCCACACCGTCGTCACCGGTGACACCCAATTCATCCTGCAGCAGATTCCTTCGGGCATCCTCCACCCACGGGTCACCTGCGTGGTGGGAAACGGCGTCGTGCTCGACCCCGACCAGCTTTTCGGCGAGCTGGACCAGCTTCGCGCCAGGGGCATCGCCACCGACGGCCGCATCTTCGTTTCCGACCGCGCCCATCTCGTCCTGCCGTACCACAAACTGCTGGATGCCGCCACCGAGCGGAGCCAGAAGATCGGCACGACCGGCCGCGGCATCGGTCCCACCTACGAGGACAAATACGGCCGCCGCGGCATTCGCGTGGGCGACCTCCGCTTGCTCGAGTGCACCCGGCCGGTGCTGGCCGAGCGGGTGGAGCGGGCCAACCGGCTGCTCGAGCTCATGGGAAGCCCCGAGCGCGCCTCGCTCGAGGCGCACGCGGCGCTGCTCGAGCGCTGGGCGCCACGGCTGCTCTCGCTCGCGGCCGACGCGGGCTTGCTGGTCCATCGGGCGGTGCTCGCCGGTCGCCGGGTGCTGCTCGAGGGCGCGCAGGGCGCGCTGCTCGACGTGGATCACGGCACCTATCCTTACGTCACGTCGTCGAACACCACGGCGGGCGGGGCCGCCGTCGGTGCCGGAATCGGGCCCACCGCCATCCACGGCGTGCTCGGCGTGGTGAAGGCGTACACGACGCGCGTCGGCAACGGTCCCCTCCCGACCGAGGCAACCGACGCCGAGGGCGCGCGCCTGCGCGAGCTGGGCGACGAGTTCGGTGCGGTGACCGGTCGCCCGCGGCGCTGCGGCTGGTTCGACGCGACGGTGGTGCGCTACGCGGTGCGGGTGAACGGACTCACCGGACTCGCCGTCACCAAGCTCGACGTGCTCGACACCTTCGCGCAGATTCCGGTGGGCACCGCGTACCGTCTCGACGGCTGCGCCTGCGAGGAGATGCCGGCGGAGGTGGACCTGCTCGGCCGGGTGCAGCCGATCTATGAGGTGCTGCCGGGCTGGCGTCAACCGACCGCCGGGGCCCGCCGGCTCGCCGATCTTCCGATCGAGGCACGCCGCTATCTCGACCGGCTGGAACAGCTCTCCGGGGCGCCGATCCGGTACGTGAGCGTCGGCACCCGCCGCGACCAGATCATCGAGGTATGACAACCGAGTCGACGACGCTTCTCGTGATCGGGGCCGGCCCGTGCGGCCTCGCCGTCGGCGTCGCGGCGCGGCAGGCCGGGATGCCCTGCGTGCTGCTCGACCGCCGAAACATCGTATCCACCATCGACCGCTATCCGCTCGCCATGACGTTTTTCTCGACGCCCGAGCGGATCGAGATCGGCGGCGTGCCGTTCGTCGCGAGCCACGAGAAGCCCACCCGCCGCGACGGGCTCATCTACTATCGGCGCGTGGCCGAGCATTACGCGCTCGACGTGCGTCCGGCGGAGGAGGTGGTGGACGTGACCCGCGACGGCAGCGGGCGCTACCGCCTGCTGGTGCAGCGGCCGCATGACGAGACGAGCTATCTCGCCGAGAACGTCGCGTTCGCGACCGGGTACTTCGACAACCCCAACTTCCTCGGTGTGCCCGGCGAGGAGCTGCCGCACGTGAGCCACTACTTCCGCGAGGGGCACCCGTTCTGGCACCGGCAGGTGGTCGTCATCGGGGCGGGAAACAGCGCGGTAGATGCGGCGCTCGAGTGCTGGCGCGCGGGTGCGGAGGTGACCATCGTCCATCTGGGCGAGAAGCTCGACGCGACGGTGAAGCCCTGGGTGCTGCCGGACATCACCAACCGGATCCGCGAGGGGAGCATCGGAGTGCGCTGGCGCTCGCGGGTGCGGGCCATCACGCCGACCCACGTTGCGATCATGACGGAGGGGGTCTCGGAGGTCGAGGAGCTGGGAGCCGACGCGGTGCTCGCGATGACCGGGTATCACGCCGACACCATGCTCCTCCAGCGCCTCGGCGTGCCGGTGGACGGCGCCAGCGGGATCCCGGCCCACGACGAACGGACGATGTCCACGCCGCTGCCGGGCTGCTATCTCGCGGGGGTCATCGCGAGCGGCAACGATGCCAATCGCCTCTTCATCGAAAATTCCCGCGGCCACGGCGAGCGGATCGTGCGGGACATCATCGAGCGGCAGGGCGCCGCGGCCCGTCAGGCCGCGGCGGTCGGGTGAACCCGCTCCTCCCAGTGCCGCATCATCCCCACGAACGCCCGCGCGATCGTCGGATCGAATTCGATACCCTCCCGGCTCTGAATGTAGCGCAGCGCCTCGACTGATTCCCAGGCCTCGCGGTAGGGCCGCCGCGTGCGCAATGCATCGTACACGTCGCACACGTGGACCAGCCGGCTCACGTAGCCGGCCTCGCGGGGGAAGTGCGGGCACGGGTATCCGCCTCCGTTGATCATCCGGTGGTGCTCGTAGGCCACCGTGGCCGCCAGGTCCAGCTCCTCGTCGCGCTCGAGAATCATCCGCGCCCCTTCGACCGGATGCCGCCGCACCACGTCGCGTTCGGCATCGGTGAGCTTGCCGGGCTTATTCAGGATCTCGCGCGGCACGCAGACCTTGCCCAGGTCGTGCAGCAGTGCGGCGAGGCCGATCGTGCGCAGCACGTCGCCGCGCAGGTCGAGATGCTCGGCGAGACCCATCGCCAGCACCGAGACGTTCATCGAGTGCGTCGTGGTGTACTGGTCGAACTCCTTCAGCTCGAGCAGTGGCAGCACCATCGCCCGGTCCGCGTGCATGGCGAACGAGAGCGAGCGCACGACCGCCTCGGCTTCGACGAGCGGCAGCGCCGTTCCCGCCTGGATTTCTTCGTGCATCCAGGCCACCGCCTCGCGCTCCTCACGCAGCCCGAAGGTGAGCGTCGCGATGGTCGGTGGCGGCTCGAGCACGAGCCGGGGCGCGTCGTCGCTCCGGATCTCGAGCCGCCCCCAGCGAATGTTGCCTCCGCCCGATTGCCAGGTTTCGCTCGTGTCCGAGCCGCGCGGCGAGAGCCGCGCGCCCACGTGGGTCACGAACCGCTCCAGCTCGTCCGCGCCGACCGGACCGGTGAACTCGAGCCGCTCGATGCCGGCGCCGCGCATCCGCTCGGCCCACTCCGAGTCCTCCAGCTCGTGAAGCAGTTCCTGTCCGAACAGCACCTCGGACGGAAGGAAATTGAACTCGAGGCGAGGGTCGCCGGCCTGGAGTTCGGCCAGGTGCTCGGCCGCCTGCGCCACCGCGCGGCGGAACGCGGGGTGAGCGTCGCCATAGAGGTGGAGCCCCGCGACGCCCTTGGCGAAGGCGGTGAGAAACCGGGTCGGGTCGGTCATGACTGCGCCGGCCCCACCGCGGCCTGAAAGGCGGGGTCGGCATGGCGCCGGGCCATCGCCACGACCTTGGCCGCGCCCGGGTCGTCGCTCCAGAACGCGGCCAGCGAGCTCACGGCGGCGAGCACCTCCGGGGATTTGGGCGCGAGGCGGCTCGGGAGCCAACGCCGGCGGGTGAGTGCCAACTCAAGCAGCCGCTCGAGCGCGGTGGGTGTGCGGCTTCCGCCGAGCGCGCGCACGGCGCGGGCGCGCATCTCGCGGTCGCGCCGGCCGTCGGTTGCGATCGCCTCGAGCCGCGACACGGCGTCCGGCGGACAGTCCTCGCACGCCGCGCGGAGAGCGAGGGTGACGACGCGCTGGTCGCTGTCGCCCAGCGCGGTGAGCACCGTTTCGGTGCGGAGCACCGGGCGCGAGAGCCCCAGCTTTACGGCTTCACGCCGTACCGCGGGATGGCTTTCGCGCGCGTACGGCAGCGGGCTGAAGCCCTCCGGCCACTCCCCGATACGCCCGAGCAGGAGCAGCAGATTTCGCTGGACGAACCAGGGTGCGCCGGGCAATCGCTCGATCGCCGCGGTGGCGGCAGTGAGCCCGAGCCCCGCGAGCACGCGGAGCAGCCACGCTCGGGCCCCGCGCTCCTCCCGCGCGGCCAGAGCATCGAGCAGTGGAGGGAGCGCCGCGGCACCGAGCCGCTCGGCCAGGCGCTCGACGAGGGCGCGGTCGCAGGGCGAGTCGTGGAGCGTGTCACGGAGGCGCTCGGGAGTCGCCACCCGCTGCCACAGGATGTCCGTCGCCTCGTGCGGCGGTGCCGCGGCGAGGAGATCGAGCAGCGGGTGCACATCCCCACGGGCCAGCATCGTGTCCACAGCGGCGAGCACACGCGACCCCGCCGATCCGATTTCGAGCCCGATGCGGAGCACGTCCTCGGGTTCGCTGCGAAGCGTCACATCGGTCGAGAGATCGACCGAGCCGCTCTGCACGAGCTGGTCGAGGACGGCGGTGTACGCGCTCGGATTCGGGTCGTCGAGTTGCCATCCCGCCGCAAGGGCCGAGACCTGCTGGCGAAGCACTCCCGCCGCCTCCGGCCGCGCGTGCAGCGCGCCCTGCTCGGCGTGGTGGGCGAGCTTGTGGAGCAGGCGCAGAAGCTGATGCGAAATCGTCTGGCCGCAGGCGCCCGCGGCAGCCTCGAGCACCGCGACAACCGCGTCGACGGCGAGCACCTGGGAGGCATCGAGGGTGAATTGTCGCGCCGCACTCTGATCGGTGCTGGCCGCGAGCAGCCGCTTCAGCGTTGCGGGGTCGAGCTGATTGACGAGGTCGGAGACACGGCGGCGCAGGTGCTCCTCGGCCGGGCTCACGCGACCCGACATCTCCTCGGCGATGCGGGTCAGGTACTCGAGCACGACGCGGTCGTAGGCGACCTCGCCGGCATTGGCGTCGATCGCCCGCGCCACCTCGGATGACTCCGCCGCCCCATCAGCGCCGAGCGCAAGCCGCGCGAGGTCCACCCAGAGCGATGCGCCGTCGCGCGCGCCATCGAGCGCCGTGGTCGGTTCGGCGCCGCGCAGTGCCAGCTTGTCGTATTCCACGGCGGAGAGACGGAGGTGCGGCCAGTGCAGGGTGCCGCCGATCCGCCGGCCGAGCGGCCCTTCTCCGCGGAGCGGGTCGGCGGCGAGCGCGCCGACGAGGTCGTCGATCTCGCTGAGTGATACGCCAGGCTCGAAACGGATCGCGGTCAGCTGGTGCCGGTGCAGGCGTTCCGAGAGATCCCGCAGCAGGGCGTTCTGCGGATCGGTGGCCGCGCCGTCCACGAGGAGCTGGCGGTGCGCCACGCCGAGAGAGACCGGCCCCCGCGCCTCGAGAAGAAGCTCGAGCCGGCGGGCAAACCGGTCGGCCGCGCGGCGGAGTTGCGGATGGCCCTGGGGATAGGTCGAGCGGTTGTGGAGGGCGATGGAGAACTCGACCAGGAACTCGGCCACGTCCCGAGGCAGGGCGGCCGCGGGCTTGCGGCCGCTCGACAGCTCCTGCGAATCGGTCCCGGGCAACTGCATGTCATTCACCTGGTCGGCTGGTCGGGTCAGGAGAGGCAAGTTCGGGGCCTGGGCCCGTGCGCAGAAACGCTTGATTTACAAGGCGATGCGCTCACGCGCATGGGGGCGGGGCCGGCGGGTCGCCGGATTTCTCCACTGGGCGCCTGATTTTGAGAGGGGAGGCGTGACGGCCTGCCGCACCGCCTAGACCAACAAGCCGTCGGTCTCGAAGCTCTCGATGATTCGCTGAACGTCGGCCCGGAGAGCGTCACTCTCGCCCTGCGGGGCGAGTGTCTGCGCGACGGCGTGGGCGATGCTGCTCGGCTCGTGGGCGCCGTCGCAGTAGGTGAGGACGAGCGCCGCGGTGAGGCTGAGCGGCCCGCTCCGCCGGCCCTGCCCGTCGCGCAGGGCGAGGCCGCCGGGCGCGGGCTGGAAGCGGAGGTCGGCGCGAGCGCGGGGACAGCGTCGACGTGGAGTTCGGGAGCCGGATTGGTTTTGCACATCACAAAGCTACCGCCAGATCCCGGGGCCGGCAAGATCGGCCGCGTCGCTTCCGGCCGGGTACCATGTGGCTCCCACCAAACGGCGCTCCCGCCTTCCTTGCCCGCGCCGCCGGCCCCTCGTATCTTCCGCCGCCACTTCGGTATGGACCATTCCCCTCACGCACTGGTGTAGCTGGCCGATGGCCGAATCCCTGATGGACAAGCTCGTGTCGCTCGCCAAGCGGCGCGGATTCGTGTTCCAGTCGTCCGAGATCTACGGCGGCCTGGGCTCCGTCTGGGACTACGGCCCGCTCGGCGTCGAGCTCAAGCGGAACGTCAAGAACCGCTGGTGGGACGCAATGGTCCACGAGCGCGACGACATCGAAGGACTCGACGCCGCGATTCTCATGCACCCCAAGGTGTGGGAAGCGTCAGGCCACGTGGCGGGCTTCACCGACCCGCTGGTCGACTGCCGACATTGCAAGAACCGGTTTCGCGCTGACGACCCTCGGATCAAGGGCACGCCCGGCCAGCCCGATGCGCAGTGCCCCGTCTGCGGCTCGCGCGGCACGCTCACCGAGCCGCGACTCTTCAACCTCATGTTCAAGACGTTCATGGGACCGGTCGAGGAGCAGGCAGCCGTCGTCTATCTCCGGCCGGAGACGGCGCAGGGCATCTACGTCAATTACCTCAACGTCCTTAATACCGCGCGGCAGAAGATTCCGTTCGGCATCGCGCAAATCGGGAAGGCGTTCCGCAACGAGATCACGCCGGGCAACTTCATCTTCCGCACCCGCGAATTCGAGCAGATGGAGATGCAGTTTTTCGTGAAGCCGGGGACCGACATGGAATGGTTCGAGCGCTGGAAGGAATGGCGCATGGCGTGGCATCGCGGCCTGGGGCTCGATCCGGCGAAGCTCCGCTTTCACGCGCACGGCCCCGACGAGCTGGCCCACTACGCGCGCGCCGCGTTCGACATCGAGTACGAGTTTCCCTTCGGCTGGCAGGAAATCGAAGGCATCCACAACCGCACCGACTTCGACCTCACGCGTCACCAGCAGTACTCCGGCAAGCGGCTCGACTATTTCGACCAGCCCGCGAACGAGCGCTACGTGCCCTACATCGTCGAGACCTCCGCCGGCGCCGACCGGGTGACGCTCACCCTGCTCGTTGACGCCTATCGCGAGGAGCAGGTGGAGGGCGAGACTCGCGTGGTGCTGGGCCTGCATCCGGCGCTCGCGCCGATCAAGGCGGGCGTGTTTCCGCTGGTGAAGAAGGACGGCATGCCGGAGCTCGCCATCGAGGTCTACCACGCGCTCCGGCGCCGGTTTTTCTGCTTCTACGACGACAGCGGCGCCATCGGGCGGCGATACCGCCGGATGGACGAGGCGGGCACGCCGTTCTGCATCACGATCGATGGCGACACCATCGCGGACCGGACCGTCACCGTGCGGCATCGGGACTCGATGAGCCAGGACCGTGTGTCGCTCGACCAGCTTGATGCCTTTCTCTTCGATCGCATCGATCCGGTATATTCGACGCGATGACCTACGAGACCATGACCACGCTGCTGCCGGCCGAGGTGCTCCGCCGCGCCCGGGAGTTCTTCGCCGAGCGGGTGCCGCTCTACGCGGCGTATCCGGAGAAGGAGGGGCCGGACTACCTCGTGTTGCGCGGCCAGGGCGGGGAGGAGATCGCGTTTGCCGCCATCGCGGGTGAGGCGGGCACGCGGGTGCGGGGCTCCACGCTGCTCTTCGATCAGGTGGTGGATCGCTTTCTCTCGACCTTGCCCGCGGTGGACGCCGCGGGCGCAGAGTCGGAGCCGGCGTGAGCGCGCGCGACGGCGCGGCGGGCAACGGCGCCCTGCCGGTGCGCGTCATGGTGCCGGACGTATGGGACGAGGTCGAGTTGCTGCTGCCTGCCTCGGCGTCGCTCGGCGAGCTCAAGCGCCGCGCGCTCGAGCGCACCCGCGTCGCGCGGGATCCCGCGGAGTACGTCGTGAAGTTCCGCGGTGCGGAGCAGCCGGACGAGGCGCGCACGCTGGCCGAGACCGGCGTGGTGCCCAACGCGGCGCTGATCGTGCTTCCGCGGCGGCGCCGTCCGGTGCGGTAGCGCCATGGGGCCGCTGTCGCCCATCGCCGCGCGCACCGCCACAGTGCTGGCGTCAGCCTTTCTGGGGTTTGACGGCGCCGCGGTGGTCGTGATCGGCGTCTGGACGCGGCACCCGCTCGTCGCCGTCGCGGGGCTCTGCCTCTTCATCGCGTCGGGCCTCATCCTCGTGTACTGGCGCTGGCACCGGCGGCAGCTCGACGAGATCGCCGCCGCGCGCAACGCGCTGGTCACCGCCGAGCACTCGCTGCGCCATCTGCTCGGCGGGTGACGGGCCGGCGGCCTCCTCCTGCCGCGGTAACGCCCGGATGCCGGTTCGCGTCTTTACCCATCCCGCCTGTTTGCTCCACGACGCGGGGCCGGATCATCCGGAATCGCCGGCGCGGCTGCGTGCCGTGCTCGAGCGCCTGGGCGATGAACCCGCGGCCGAGCTCGTCACGGCACCGGAAGCGCGGCGCGAAGATCTTCTCGTCGTGCACCCCGAGCCATATCTGCGTCGCCTCGAGTCGCTGAGCGCGCGCGGCGGCGGCGTACTTTTCCTCGATACCATGATGAACGGCGCGAGCTGGTCCGCGGCAACGGGCGCGGCCGGCTCGGTCGTGTCCGCCGTTGAATCCGTGCACCCGGCATCGGGCGGCCGCGGCGCGGCGTCGCACGCCTTCGCCGCGGTGCGGCCGCCGGGACACCACGCCCTCGCGTCGACGGGAATGGGCTTCTGCCTGCTCAATAACGCGGTGATCGGCGCGCGCGCCGCCCAGCGGCTCGGGCGCGAGCGGGTGCTGATCGTCGACTGGGACGTGCACCACGGCAACGGGACACAGGCGCTGGTCGAGCACGACGCCGGCATCCGCTACGTCTCGCTGCATCAGTGGCCATGGTATCCCGGCACCGGCGCCGCGGAGGAGCGCGGTGTAGGCAACATCTTCAACGTGCCGCGCGGGCCGGGGCGCCCCGCGTCGCTCTATGTCGACGATCTCTGGGCGGCGATCCTGGCGGCGACCCGCGGGTGGGAGCCGGAGCTGGTGCTCGTCTCGGCGGGGTTCGACGCGATGCGGGGCGACCCGCTCGGCGGGTTCACGCTGGAGCCGGAGCATTACGCCGAGCTCACTCGGCGGCTACGGGAGCGGATGCCGGACGTGCCGATTGTGGGCGTGCTCGAGGGAGGTTACGTGCCGGAGCGCCTCGCCGACGGGGTGGCGGCGCATGTGCGGGCGCTCGCGTGAGCCGCGCGGTCGGTGCTCCGTGTAATTGTGAGCCGGGATCGCGGTCGGTGCCACTCCGCGGACTGCAGTTCGCTCAACTTGAGAGATCCCAAGCGGGGCTACCGCTCACTGACGCCCGCTGCGCGGCACCGACCCCGATCGCGGCTCACCGCCGCCCCAAAGCTCGAGCGCTCGGCGCCACTGGCATCGCCGCGCTCTGGGAGAGTGGCCGGCGGCGGAGAGAAACGCGGGGGCTGCCCCGGACGGACGCATCAGTGAGCCGTAGCCCCCCTTGGGATCTCCCCGATCGAGCGAACTGCAGCGGCCGGGAGGGGCGGTCCCCGCGTTTCTGTCCGCCCCACACGGACCCCCGCTGCAGCGCGCTGCGACGCCGTAGCGCCCCCGCCGCCCGCCCGCGATATTCCACGCCGTCCCCGACCGAGGTCCGCCGTGCCCCCCGCGCTCCATCTCGAAGCCGAGCCGCTCGACCTCCACACGCGCCATCCGTTCATCATCGCGCGCGGCGGACGCGCGGAGCACCGCACAGTCTGGGTGCGCGTTACCGACCGCGACGGCGCGGTCGGGTGGGGCGAGGCGGCGCCGAGCCCGTACTACGGCGAGACACCCGACACGGTGCTCGCCGCGCTCGGCAGGTACCGGCCCGAGCTCCCGGACGATCCGCTCGATCTCGACGCAGCCGACGCGCGGTTCGCTCGCGCGCTCGCCGGAAATCCGTCGGCGCGCGCCGCGCTCTCGATGGCGCTGCACGACCTCGCCGGCAAGCGACTCGGTGTCCCGCTCTGGCGCTTCTGGGGACTCGACCCCACCACGGCGCCTCCGTCCACCTTCACCATCGGGCTCGATGCGCCGGACAAGATGCGGGCCAAGGTGGCCGAAGCCGAGCCCTATCCGGTCCTCAAGGTGAAGCTCGGGACGCCGCGCGACGTGGAAATTCTCCGCACCATCCGCGACGCGACCAGCAAGGAGTTGCGGGTCGATGCCAACGGATCCTGGACCCGCACCCACGCGCTCCGCATGCTCCCGCTGATCGAGGAGTACGGCGTCACCGTGCTCGAGCAGCCACTCCCGCCGCGCGATCTGGCGGGGCTCGCGGCCGTGACCCGCGCGGCCCGGATTCCCGTCATTGCCGACGAGAGCTGCCTCGTCGCCGCCGACATCCCGCCGCTCGCCGGCGTCGTGGACGGAATCAACATCAAGCTCGCCAAGTGCGGCAGCCTGCGCGAAGCGCTGCGGATGGTGGCGGTCGCCCGCGCGCACGCGATGACCGTGATGCTGGGCTGCATGATCGAATCGTCGATCGCGATCACCGCGGCGGCGCACCTCGCTCCGCTGGTCGATCTCGTGGACCTCGACGGGGCCGCGCTCCTCTCCGACGATCCCTTCGTCGGCGCGGGCATCGATGCCGGCCGGCTTTCGCTTCCCACGGCACCGGGGCTCGGCGTCCGCGCGCGATGATCGGGTTCGCGCGGGTGGCACTCCCGCTGCCGCTCTCCACCGCCTACACCTACCGCATTCCCGAAACGCTCGCCGATCGCGTGTCGGCGGGCGCGCGCGTGGTCGTGCCGGTGCGGCGGCGCGAGCTCGTCGGCATCGTGGTCTCCGTCGACGATGCACCGTCTGCCGGATCGGACGGCGTGCCGCTCAAGGACCTGCTCGCCGCGCCCGATGCGGAGCCGGCCATGCCCGCGCCGCTGCTCCGCGCGGCGGAGTGGATGGCGGGCTACTACGGCGCGCCGCTCGGCCTCGCGCTTCGCGCCGCATTGCCGGCAGGGCTCTGGGGCGCATCGCGCGTAGTCGCGACCCTCGAGCGGGCACCGAGGACCGTGGGCGGTCTTGCCGGTCGAGTGCTCGCGTGGCTTGAAGAGCAGGGTGGTGAGGCGGCGGTCGCATCGATGGCGCGCGGACTGGGTCGAAGCGTGTGGGACGCGCTCGATCGGCTTGCGCGCGTGGGCGCGGTCTCGCTCCGGGTCGAGCCGCCCGATACCTCGGCGGCGGTCATCACCGAGCGGCTCCTCGTGCTCGCCGAGCCGGCGCCGACGCTGCTCGAGCGCGAGGCGCTCTTCCGGCGCTCGCGCCGCCAGCGCGAGCTCTACGAGGCGCTCGAGGGTCTGGGTGGCCACGCGCCGGTGCGCCACGCGGTCGAGCAGCTCGGTTTCAGCGCCGCACTGGTGCGCGCGCTGGTACGGCGCCGGCTGGCGCGGGTCGAGTCCACCGAGCGCGTGCGCGATCCGTTCGCGGTGCTCCCGGCAACGCCGCCGCCCGAGCATCTCACCGGCGACCAGGCCGCCGCGCTTCATGCGATCGGTACGCTCGCGCCCGGCGAGGGGGCGCTGCTGTTCGGCGTCACGGGAAGCGGAAAGACGCTGGTCTATCTGGAGGCCGTGCGGCGACTGCTCGCCGCAGGGCACGGCGCGATCGTTCTAGTCCCCGAGATCGGCCTCACGCCCCAGACGGTGAGCCGGTTCCGCGGCGCGTTCGGCGACGACGTCGCGGTGCTCCACAGCGGCCTCTCCGATGGCGAGCGCGCCGACGCCTGGCGCCTGCTGCGCCGGGGCGAGCGCCGCGTCGCGGTCGGCGCACGCTCGGCCGTGTTCGCGCCGGTCCAGCGACTCGGCATCATCGTGCTCGACGAGGAGCACGAGGCCACCTACAAGAACGGCGAGACGCCGCGCTACCACACGCGCGACGTGGCCGCCGTGCGCGCCCGGCTCGAAGGCGCCGCGCTCGTGCTCGGGAGCGCTACGCCCTCGCTCGAGACGCTGGCACTCGCGCTCGCGGCTCCGGTGCAGGCGGTCTCGCCGGCATCGCGGCAGGTCGCGCCGCCGGAATCGTCCCCTGCTCCCGCACCGCGGCGGCTCCAGATGGTGCGCCTCCCCGAGCGCATCGGCATGCGGCCGCTGCCGCCGGTCGAGCTGGTCGATCTGCGGACGGCGCCGAAGGTCGCGGACACGGGTCCGGTGGCCTGGTCGGAGCCACTCGACGGCGCCGTCGGCGCAGTGCTCGCGCGCGGCGAGCAGGCGTTGCTGCTGCTCAACCGGCGCGGCTGGGCGTCGTTCCTGCAATGTCCCGACTGCGGCGAGGTGTGGCAATGCCCGCGCTGCTCGGTCTCACTCACGGTGCACCGGCATCCGTCCGCATTGCGCTGCCATTACTGCGGGCACGAGGAGCCGATGCCGTTCACCTGTCGCGCATGCGCCAGCCCGGTGTACGAGATGCGCGGGGTCGGCACTCAGCAGCTCGAGCGCGTGCTCGCCGAGCGTTATCCGGCGGCGCGCGTGGCGCGGATGGACCTCGACGCCACGAGCACCAAGTGGTCGCACCAGCGCATCCTGGGTGCAGTCGAGCGGGGCGAAGTGGATCTGCTCGTCGGCACGCAGATGATCGCGAAAGGGCTCGATTTCCCCAACGTCACGCTCGTGGGCGTGGTCGACGCCGACACCGGCCTGCACCTGCCCGACTTCCGCTCGGCCGAGCGGACCTTTCAGTTGCTGGCGCAGGTAGCGGGGCGCGCGGGCCGCGGGCCGAAAGGCGGCCGCGTGCTGGTCCAGACCCGGAGCCCGCGACATCCGGCGCTGGTACACGCGGCGCAGCACGACACCGAGGGATTCCTCGCCGCCGAACTTGGGACCCGTCGGGCGCCGCCGTATCCGCCGATCGTGGCGCTGGTGAATCTCATCGTCTCGGGGCCGGCCGAGCGGGCCGTGAGCCGCCGCGCGGCGCAGGTGGCCGACTGGTGCACGGCGGTCGCGGCGCGGCACGCGCTCGCCGTCGAGGTGCTCGGGCCCGCGCCGTGCCCGCTCGCGCGGATCAAGGACCGCTGGCGCTGGCACGTGCTGCTCAAGGGGCCTTCGCGCGTGCTCGGCCGCGTGGTGCGTTACGCGGCCCGGCGGCCCGCGCGCCGCGGCGATACGCGGGTCGTCATCGATCGCGATCCGGCGTCGGTGCTCTGACCGCCCGGCGTTTCCAACCCACGCGTTCCCGCGAACCGTCGCGCGCGCACCTCCGCGCGCCCTATTGTCCCGACGGTGGCGCGGCGAGCTCGGCGCCAATGCCCTCCGGCGCGCCGAGCGCTGCGCGCTCGTACAGGCCCAGCACGTGGCTCCGGCTCAGGAGCCCGAGCAGCCGGCCCGTAACGGGGTCGACCACCGGCAGCGCCGCCGAGCCGCGCGTGCCCATCCGGTGGATCGCCTCGAGCAGCGTGTCGGCGGGCGCAACGGTCTCGCAGTCGTCGGCGACGTCCCCGGCGGTGAGTCTGGCGTCGTCGGGTTTCCGATCGCGCGCGATCTGGCCCAGCTCCGAGAGCGTGAGCACGCCGATCAGGAGCCCGTCGGCGTCAATCACCGGGAAGGTCTCCTGGTCGGCCCGCCCGAGGTGGCGGAGCGCGGCGCTCACGAGCTCCGAGGCGGGAATCACGTCCGGCCGCCGCTCGTAGGCATCGCCCACCCGCAGCCCTGCCAGCACGTCGCGGCTGGTGCCGTGCTCGATGTCCTCGCCGCGCCGGCGGAGCCATCCGCTGTAGAGCGAGTCGGGCTCGAGCCAGCGGGCGATGACGTAGCTGATCACCGCGGCGAGCATGAGCGGCGGGATGATCGCGTAGTCGTTCGTCATCTCGAACACGAGCAAAATGCCAGTGATCGGCGCGTCCGTTGCGCCCGCGATCAGCGCGCCCATGCCGACCAGCGCGTACGCCTCCGGGTGCAGCGCGAGCGATGGGAACAGGCGCTGCAATGCGACACCCACCGCGCCTCCCGTGGCCGCGCCCACGTAGAGCGATGGCGTGAAGAGGCCGCCCGAGCCGCCGGAGTTGAGCGTAATCGACGTCGCCAGAATTTCCCCGAGCGCGAGCGCCGCGAGCGTGTACCATTCGAGCCGGCCGAACACCACGAGCGGAAACGCCACATGCCCGGTGCCCACCAGAAATCCTCGTGAGGCGAACACAAGGCCGCCTACCAACACCCCGCCGAGCGCCGCCACCAGCGCCGGTGGAAGCTTGAGCCGCGCCCGATGCTCCTCGGCCGCGAAAAAGATCCGCACGAAAGCGACCGAGACGAGCCCCGCAATGACGCCAAGCAATGGATAGAACGCGGCCACCTCCCAGGTGAGGCGGTAGCCGTACTCCATCGGAATCCCGAATGCGGGATGGTTGCCGAACGCCGCGCGCGAGACCACGGCGGCCACCACACTGCTCACCACCACCGTCGGAAACGCGCTGACGCTGAGCGTCCCCAGGATTTCCTCGAGCGCGAAGAACGCGCCGGCAAGCGGCGCGTTGAACGCGGCCGAAATCCCGCCGGCGGCTCCCGCCGCCACGAGCACCGTGACACGTGACGAGGCGAAGCGGAAGAGCCGCCCGAGGAGCGAGCCGATCGCGGCGCCGAGCACGGCCACCGGGCCCTCGCTGCCAGCCGCACCGCCGGCGCCGATCGTCACCGCGCTCGCCGCCGTCCGCGCGAGCGCCGGGCGCGAGGGAATCACGCCGCCGCGCCGCACCACGCTTACCTGCACGTCGGGCACGTTGAGGCCGTCGTTCCCCTGCCCGAACTGGCGCATGATGAGCCACGCCACCACGAGTCCGGCGCCGGTCACGACCGGCCGGTACGCGAGAAATCCGAGTTTGGGGAGGAACGTGCCGGGCCAGCGGAAGAAGGCGATGTACGCGAAGTCGATGAGCTTGTAGAACGCCACCACGCCGAGCGCGCTCGCGATGCCGATGAGCACGGCAAATCCGAGCAGGATCGCGTTCTCGCTCAGCTCGAGCGCGTTGAACCAGTCGACGAAGTCGTCCCACGCGCCGCGCGCCGGCCGCACCGCGCCGTAGGTGACGTGCCGGACGCCCCGGGTCGTGCGACGCACCCACCGCCGGACTCGGCGGCGACCCAGCTTCACGCCCGGCATGAGATCGAATTCAACGCGACCGTCGTCGGTATCGCGACGCTCATCCGCGGCGCTACTGCCCCGCCCGGAAGCCGATCTCGCCCCCCGCATAGAGACTGATGCCGGGCGCGGGCTCGATCACGCGCGGGGCGTTGGCCAGTCGGTCGAACCCGTTGATCGTCACCGAGGCGATGTAGCGCTTGTCGAACAGGTTGTTGATGCCGATGAACGGCGTCACGCGCGTGCGCCCGGTCTCGCCCCGCCAGCTCACCCTGAGATTGGTGACGCCGGCGCCCCAGCCGGCCACCTCGAAGGTGTTGTCGTCGTCGGCGAAGAGCGACGAGCTGAGCGTGTGGTCCACATCCACCGCGAACCCGCGAGGCAGATCGGCCCGGAGCCCGAGCCGCGCGAAGTGCTCGGGCACGCCCGGAAGGCGGTGGCCGTCGAGCGTGTCGACCGACGCGCCGTTCTGCACCTTGTAGTCCGCGAAGATGTAGTCCGCGAATGTGTAGGAGCCGAAGACCCGGAGCCCGCGGATCGGCGTCACCGAGAGGCCGAGCTCCACGCCGTCGTTGTGGGTCTTGCCGGCGTTCCGGAAGAAGGCGCGGCCGCCCACCTCCTCGAACTGGACGATCGCGTCGCTCACCCGCCCGAGGAACGCGGCGACCGAGTATTCCACCCGCGTGCCGATCCGTCCGCGCGCGCCGACCTCGTAGGTCCAGGCGCGCTGCGGCCCGAGCGCGTCGTTGAAGCCGCCGCTCCCGTCCGGCCTGTTGGCCAGCTCGGTCGTGGTCGGCGTCTCGAACGAGCTGGCCACGTTGACGTACGGGATCACCGCGTCGGAGACGAAGTAACTCACCCCGCCGTTGCCGTCCCACGCATCGAGCGTGCGGTCGCCGCTGTCGTCCCGGCCGTCGGTCAGGTGACGGTCGTCAACGGCAAAGTGCACCCGGTCGTATCGCGCGCCGCCGCTCACCCGGACGCGCGGTGTGGGCGTCCAGTTCGCCTGCACGAACGGCCCCACCTCGTCCACCTGCTCCCGCTGGTCCACCAGCACGCTGTCGGTCGGCGCGCCCGACACCGAGCGGAAGTTGCTGCGATTGTCGCGCAGATACTGAAAATCCACGCCTGCCGTGAGCTGTGGCGCGAGCGTACCCTGGCCGATGCGCCGCGTGCCCGTGGCCCGCACGCCGCCCACCGCGCGGCCGATCCGCACGTAGGTGCCGATGGTGGGCCCGGGCCCCTGCGGCGGGGGCGTCGCGAGCGGATTGTTGAGATCGCGGAGGACGCCGAAGATCGTGACCCCGTACTCGTCGCCCTCGTTGCCCACGTGCTTGTAGCCGAAGGCGAGCTGCTCCTGGCTCACATCCTTGTCGGCCCCGCGCCGGATGTTGCCCGCCGAGGCCGAATCGGGGTTCGCCGCGTACTCGGCGGGCGTGAGCGCCCCGGGGTTCTGCGCCTGCGGATCGTCAGCGGCGTTGAAGCGGAGGGTGAGGAGGTCGTTGCCCGAAAGCGCGTAGTCGATGCCCGCGTTGAGCAGGCGGAGGTCGGCGGCGCTCTGCTGGCGGAAGCCGTCGAGCGTGGCGCGCGAGAGCGAGAGCACGCCGCTCGCGGCGCCGAGGCGGCCGTGGGTGCGGGTCTGCCACTTGAATAAGCCGAACGCGCCGCCTTCCGCGCGGACGTACTGGGAGAACGGGCCCGGATCGGCCGTTTCGGTCTGAAGCGAAATCACGCCACCCGATGCGTTGCCGTAGAGCGACGACGCCGAGCCGCGCAGCACCTCAACCCGGTCGATCAATCCGAACTCGACGTTGGTGAGCTGGCTCTGGCCGTCGGGCAGCGTCTGCGGCACGCCGTCGAGCAGGATCTTGACGCCGCGAGTGCCGAAGTTGGCCCGACTGCCGAAGCCGCGGATCGAGAGCCGTTGGTCGAGCGAAAAGTTGTAGCGGTTGGCGACGTAGACGCCGGGCAGATCGTTGAGCGCTTCGTCGAGGCCGAGCGTGGGCTGCGCGCGGCGGATTTCGGCGCGGTCCAGCACGGACACCGCCGCCGGCACCCGGCTCAGCGGCTCGGCGGTGCGGGTGACGGTCACCTCGAGGGTCTTGAGCTGCTGCACGGTGGTATCGCGCGCCAGCGTGTCCCGCGCTGCCGTGTCGGCTGCCGTCGGCTGCTGCGCCGCTGTCTGACGCGGCGTGAGCGCGAGCGCCGCCGCGAACGCCGCCAGCACGAGCGACCTCGAGGATGCTGCCGGGCGCGGACGGGTCCGGACGGGCATTGCCGAGTCCTTGCGAAGGGTGGGCACGCGGATGACGTCAGGATTATACAACGGCTCCGCCGCTTGTATCGCCCCCGGGCGGCGCCTAGCTTTCCGCGCTCTATGGCCGACTCGCCGTATCGGATGCCCGATTTTGCCAAGCCGCCGTTCGCGGGTGCGCCGGAGGCCCGCTTTGCGCCGCTCCCCGCCGACGGCGTGCTGCCCGAAGGCTTCTTCTCGACCTCCAACCTCCCGACCTACCTGCACGTGGACGGCCGCTGGGTCATGCCGGAGCGGCCGCGGATGGACTGTGTGGTGGTGCGCCGGCCGAACCGGCTGGAGACGATCGAGCCGCGCCGGCTGCGTCGAGGCGATCTGGTCGCGATGGGCGAAGCGGAGGACGGCACTCAGGGCATCGTGGTTCACGGGGACGGGTTTCTGGGCGGCAGCCACGGGGCGAACGAGTTCCGCTTCATGTCCACCGAGGTGAGCCGCGAGCGGCCGGTGAACTACGAGGAGCTGGCGCGCCGGCTCGTCGAGGAGCGGCGAAATGGCGGCTACCTCATCTGGGTGGTGGGGCCGGCGCTGGTGCACTCGCGCGCGCGCGCGGACTTCGAGTGGTTCATCGCCAAGGGCTTCGTGCAGGCGGTGCTCGTCGGAAACGCCGTCGCCGTGCACGATATGGAAGCCGCCATCTACGGCACGACGCTCGGCATGACCAGCACCGGCGAGGCCACCGAGGGGGGCCACGGCCTCCACATGCGCGCCATCAACCAGGTGCGCGCGGCGGGCTCGATCGAGAACGCCGTGGCCTCGGGGCTCGTGACGAGCGGCATCATGCATTCGCTCGTCACCCACGGTATTCCGTTCGTGCTGGCTGGCTCCATCCGCGACGACGGCCCGCTCCCCGGCGTCCTGAGCGACACGCTCGCGGCGCAGGATGCCATGCGCGAGCACACGGTCAAGGCCACGGGCGCCATCTTCATCGCCACGGCGCTGCACGCGATCGCCGTCGGCAACATGCTGCCGGCGTTCCACACCGGCCACGGCGTGCCCGAGCCGCTCATGACGATCTGCGTGGACCAGACCGAGTTCGTGGTGAACAAACTCAAGGATCGCGGCACCCACCAGGCGTACGGCGTGGTGACCAACGCGCAGGACTTCATGCACGTGCTCCGATTCTACGTGGAGCGATGGGCCCAGGCGCCGGACTGAACCGGCCGGCCGCGGCGCCGGGCGTCGGCCTGGGCTGGAGCCGGCTGGCGGAGCACATCGGCCGCGCGCTCCCGCCGGGCGAGATCGACGCCGTCTGGGCCTTCCCCAACCTCCGCCGCGACGGGCGGGAATGGGGCACGGCCGTGGTCGCGCGCCGTTCGGGCGAGCGGCGCCGCATCTACACCGCGCGCTACGTGCTCGTGCTCAAGGGGAAGGAGCGGGGGCAGTTCGAGGCGGAGCTGGAGGAGGTGGGGAGCGGACCCGTCGAGGCGCTGGCCACGCTGCTGCGGGACGTGCATCAGCGCACTGACGACGAGCATCCGCCGGTCCCCGTGCCGCTCGCCGCGTGGTTCCCGCCGCCCGAGGATCCCGACGATGGCCCGGCTCGCTAGAGGCGAGGGCGCCGCGCTCCTCGACCGGTTCCGCCGCCACCTGCGCGACCACCACCTCCCGGTCACCCGCCAGCGTGATCTCGTCGCGGAGACGGTGCTCACGTCCGACGAGCATCTCTCGGTCGAGGCCATCCAGAAGCGGCTCGCCGAGCGGGGCGAGCACGTCGGCACCGCGACGATCTACCGCACGCTCGACGTGCTGGTGAAAAGCGGCCTCGCCCGCGCGCACGATTTCGGCGAAGGCTTCCGGCGCTTCGAGCCCACGCCGGAGCAGGCGCACCACGAGCACCTGATCTGCGTCCGCTGCGGGGCCGTGGTCGAGTTTCAGAACGAGCGGCTGGAGCGCATGCTTCCCATCATCGCCGACGAGCACGCCTTCCTGCACCAGCACCACCGGGTCGAGATCCACGGCATTTGCCAGGACTGCCGCCGCCGCGACCTCGGCCCGCTCGCCGAGTAGGGCGGGCCGCCCGCCCGCTCAGCCTACCGCCTCGCCCTCGGCCTCTTCCTCCAACGCGGTTTCCAGCTCGGTCTCGAGCTGCTGCCGGCGGAGCAGCTCCCAGTAGCGGCCGCCGCGCGCCACCAGCGCTTCGTGGGTGCCCTGTTCCACGACCTGTCCCTCGTCCAGCACGACGATCCAGTCCGCATCCCGGACCGCGGTGAGCCGGTGGGACACGATCACGCTGGTGCGGCCCGCGAGCGCACCGCGGAGCCCCGCCAGGATGCGTGCTTCGGTCTGCGCGTCCACCGCGCTCAAGGCATCGTCGAGCACGAAGATCGTCGGGTCCTGCGCGAGGGCGCGCGCAATGGCCGCGCGCTGCTTCTGCCCGCCCGAGAGATTCACCCCGCGCTCGCCCAACATGGTATCGAAGCCGTGAGGAAGATCGGTGAGCGCCGCGCTCAACTGCGATACCTCCGCCGCGCGCTCGAGCCGGCCGTCGTCGGGCGCGCCGAGGAGCACGTTGTCGCGGAGCCGGGCGCTGAAGAGAAAGGTCTCCTGCGGCACGAACCCGATGGCGCGGTGCAGTTCCTCGAGTGGCAGGTCCCGGATGTTCACACCGTCGATCTCCACCTGCCCGCGATCCGGGTCGTAGGTGCGGACCACCAGGTCCACGAGCGTCGACTTGCCCGAGCCCGTGGGCCCCACGACCGCGAGCGATCGACCGGCAGGCACATGGAGCGAGATGCCCCGAAGCGCCCAGCCGCGGTCCACGGCGCCGGGGTAGCGGAACCAGAGCTCGCGCACTGAAAGCGCGCGAGCGTTGGGCCCGCGTGGATTGAGCGGCGGCAGATGCTTCGGCGCGGCCGGGGACACGATGGCGGGCCGCTCGGCGAAGATTTCGTTGATGCGGGCCATCGAGGCGGCCCCGCGCTGCACCAGATTGATGGCCCAGCCGAGCGCGATCATCGGCCACACCAGCATGGCGAGATACACGCCGAACGCGATAAATGCGCCGACGCTCACCGTGCCCGCGATGACGAGGCGCCCACCGAGATAGATGATGATTACGGCGCCGAGCCCGCCGAATAGGCCCATCACCGGATAGAACACACCCTGCACCCGGGCGAGCGCGATGTTGCGGCGGAGATAGTCGCGGTTGAGGTCGCCGAATGCATCCAGCTCGGCACGTTCCTGGCGGTAGGCGCGCACCACCCGCACGCCGGAGAGGTTCTCGTGCACGAAGCCGGTCAGGTCGCCGAACCGCCCCTGGATCTCCAGCGTGCGGCGGTGGATCAATTGCCCGAGCGACACCATGGCGATGGGCAGCCCCACGAGCGGCAGCAGGGCGAGGCCGGTGAGGAGCGGACTGATGCGCGCCATGGCTGGTACGATGAGCGCCGCCCTGATTATTGTATCCACCAGATACATCAACGCCGGTCCCGCCACCATGCGCACCGCGAGGAGATCGTTGGTGGCGCGGGCCATCACGTCCCCCGTGGTGTGCCGATCGTGGAACTCGGCTGACATTCCCTGGACGTGCTCGTACAGGTCGTTCCGGAGATCGTACTCGATCCAGCGGCTCGCGCTGTTCAGGATCTGGCGCATGCCGTAGCGCGCCACACCGCCCACGGCGGCGACGCCCACGATGAGGAAAGCAAAGTACTGGACCCGTGCGAAGGGCGCCCCAGCCCGGAGCGCATCGATGCCGCGCTCCAGAAAGTGCGGTCCAAGCACGGCAAAGCCGTTCGACACGAGCACCATGGCCATGCCGAATGCCACGGTGCCGCGATAGCGGCGGAGGTACGGTAACAGCGCGCGCAGCTCACGCATCGGCTCAAATGTCACCGGCAGTCGAAACCCGGGCAAGTCAGATTTCAAGGAGGAACTGATGGCGAAGCGAATCGTGGCTCTGGTGGCCCTCGCCGCCATGGTGGCGTGCTCGAGGGGCGACAACAGGCAGACGATGGCCGCGGCCGACAGCCTGAAGCGCGATCTGCAGCTTGCGCCGGTGGACACGACGCAGCCGCTGAGCGACCGTCCGGCCGATACCGCGGCCGCGCCCGCAGCCGCACCCGCGCCAGAGCCGGCGCGCGTCGCGACTCCGGCCCCGCGCCCCAAGCCCAAGCCGCGTTCCACCCCGCGCCCGGCGAGCGAGCCGTCGCAGGCGGCCGCGGCTCCCGCGCCGGCGCCGGCACCCGCGCCGGCCGCTCCGGCGAGTCTCGACGCGGGCACCGTGATTCACGTCGCGATGGTCGATTCGATCACCTCACGCCGCAACAAGGCGGGTGACCGCGTGCGCGCCAGGGTCGCCCAGGATGTGCGCGATGCCGCCGGCCAGGTGGTGATTCCCGCCGGCTCGACGGTGACGTTCACGATCGCGGAGATCCATGAATCCGAGAACAAGGGCGACAAGACCGGGAAGCTCAAGCTCGAGGCCGGTGACATCACGGTCGGTGGGCACGCGTACGCGCTCGACGGCACCGTCGAGTCGGTCGATTCGCACCTCCAGGGCCGTGGCACCGGCGCCGGCGACGTGGCCAAGGTCGGCGCCGGCGCAGGCATCGGCGCGGTCGCCGGCCGGGTGATTGGTGGCGGCGCCACGGGTGCCGTGATCGGGGGACTCATCGGCGGGGCGGTGGGCGCCCAGCGCGCCGTCGAGACCAAGGACCGCGATGTGGTGGTTTCCCCAGGCGCCGCGGTTACCATACGGTTGCGGCAGAAGTTCACCGCGACCTGAGCTATCCGGCTCCGCGGTACCCTAGCGATTACCACCTGAAGGAGAGGTGTGATATGCATAGATGGCATCGAAGCATCGCGGCGGCGTTCGTGGCGGCCGCCGCGGCCGGCGCCGTGGCCTGCGGAGGACGCGACCGCGGCTCCATGGCGTCGGCCGACAGCCTGACCCGCGATCTGCAATTGGCTCCCACCGACACGACCGCGGCGCTCGGCGACCGCGCGGCGGACACCGCCACGGCGGCGGCAACGCCCGCAGCACCACCGGCAGCACCGGCCCCGAAGCGGCGGTCCACCGCCGGCGCCAGCTCGAACCCGAGCCGGCCTTCGCCGGCCACGCCCCAGCCATCGGGCGCCGCGGCACCCGCGGCGCCCGCGGCACCTGCCGCCGGCGCGAGCCTCGCGGCCGGCACCGTGATCCGCGCCACGCTCGCCGACTCGATCAGCTCCCGGCGCAACAAGGTGGGCGACGTGATCGAGGCGACCACCACTTCGGCGGTCAAAGATTCGCGCGGGCGCACGGTCATCCCCCGAGGCGCCACGGTGTCGATGAAGATCACCGCCATCCACGAATCCGAGAACAAGAGCGACAAGACCGGCACGCTCACGCTGGAGCCGACCGAAGTGCGGATGAACGGCCAGAGCTATCCCATCACGGCGAGCATCGACTCGGTGAACACCAGCCTCGCGGGGCGCAAGACCGGCGCGGGTGATATCGCGAAGGTCGGCGCTGGGGCAGGCATCGGCGCCGTCGCGGGCCGGGTGATCGGCGGGGGTGCCACGGGTGCCATCATCGGCGGTGTGATTGGCGGCGCGGTGGGCGCGCAGCGCGCGGTCGAAACCAAGGACCGCGATGTCGTCGTGCCCGCCGGATCGTCGGTCAAGCTCACGCTCAAGAGCCCCTTCACGCCGACGGCGTAGCGGCATCTCTCGCGATCTCGCGTGGGCGAACGGCGCGGCTCCGTCCATCGGAGCCGCGCCGTTCTCCGTCTCGCCCGGGCGTCTTATCTTCCGCGCCATGCCCGACGAATTCGTGGACGCACGGCTCACGGAACGCCGCAACCCTGCCACCATCGCCATCGATGTCGCGACGCCGCTCGAAATCGTCGACCTGATCGGCGCGCAGGACGCCGGCGTGCCGGCGGCGGTGGCGCGGGCGCGGAGGGAGCTCGCGCGTGCGATCGAGCTGGTCGAAACGGCCTTCCGCGCCGGCGGCCGGCTGGTCTACATCGGCGCCGGGACGAGCGGCCGCCTCGGCGTGCTCGACGCGGCCGAGTGCCCGCCCACGTTCGGAACGCCACCGGAGATGGTCGTTGCGGTGATCGCGGGCGGAGCCGCCGCGCTGGTGCGCTCGGTCGAAGGCGCGGAGGACGATGTGAAGGCGGCCGCGGACGCGATCGACGCTCACCGCGTGACCGCGCACGACATAGTCATCGGCATCGCGGCGAGCGGCACCACCCCGTTCGTGCGCGCGGCACTCGCGCGCGCGCGGGCGCTCGGTGCGCGCACCGCGCTCGTCACCTGCGCCGACCCGCCGCCGGCGCTCGCGGCGGAGTGCGACGTCGTCGTCTTGGTGCCGGTCGGGCCCGAGGTCGTCACCGGCTCGACCCGCATGAAGGCCGGCACCGCGACCAAGCTCGTGCTCAACACCATCACGACCGGCGCCATGATCCGGCTCGGCAAGACATACGGGAACCTGATGGTCGATCTGCGCGCGTGGAACGACAAATTGATCGATCGAAGCGAGCGGATCATCATGGAGGCGACGGGACTCGACCGGGCGGCGGCGCGCGCCGCAATCGACGCCGCCGAGGGGAGCGTGAAGCTCGCGATCGTCATGGCGCGGCGCGGGGTCTCCCGCGCCGAGGCCGAGCGCCTGATCGAAGCGCACGCGGGCCGGCTCCGGCCCATCGTCGGCGATCCGCCGCCGGTGCGTCCCGCGTGAGCGAGCGGCCCATCGTCGGCATCGGCCTCATGTCGGGCACCTCGCTCGACGGCGTGGACGCCGCGCTGGTCCGGTTCACCGGCCCGACTCGCGCAGAACTGCTGGGTTTCCTCACTCGGCCGTACGATGACGCGCAGCGCGCGCTGCTCCGTTCGGCGCTCGAGGGCGGCACGCCGCGCGAGTACGCGCTCCTTCACGCCAGCCTCGCTGAGTGGGCGGCTGATGCCGTACGGCGCCTGCTCGATGCGCACGCCGATGCCGCGCGCGAGCTCGCATTCATCGCATTTCCCGGCCAGACCGTCTGGCACGAGCCGCCTCACGTCAGCTGGCAGCTCGGCGAGCCGGCGCTCCTGGCCGAGCGCTTCGGCGTGCGCGTCGTCCACAACTTCCGCGCGCGCGACGTCGCCGCGGGAGGTGAGGGCGCACCGCTCGTCCCCGCGGCCGACGTCCTCCTCTTTGCCTCGCCCGATGCACCCCGTGTGTTGCTCAACGTGGGCGGCATGGCGAACCTCTGCTACGTGCCACGCCGGGCGCAGGAGCGGGGCACGCTCGCGTTCGACACCGGGCCCGGTGTGGCGGTGATCGACGCGGTGGCGCGGCTGGTGGCGCCTGGCGCGCCGTTCGATCAGGACGGCGCAATCGCCGCGCGCGGTCGCGCCGACGCCGGCGTGGTCGCAGAGCTGCTGAGCGATCCGTTCTTTGCGGCGCCGCCGCCGAAGAGCACCGGACGCGAACGGTTCGGCGACGCGTACGCGCGGCGGCTGCACGCCCGGGTGCCGGGCCCGGACGGCGTCGCTACCGCGGTCGAGCTCACGGCGCGTTCGATCGGAGCCGCCATCGAGCGCTGGGTTCCCGGCCGGCCCGAAGTTGTCATCTCAGGCGGTGGCGCGCACCATCCGGGGCTCGTCGCGGCACTCGCGCGCGCGCTCGACGGCGGGGCGGCGCCAAGCGAAGGCACCCGGCTTCGCCGCTTCGACGAGCTCTTCTTTCCGGGCGATGCCAAGGAAGCCGTCGCCTTCGCGCTGCTCGGGTACCTCACGCTGCACGGCCAGCCCGGCAACGTACCCGCGGCCACCGGCGCCATCGGGCCGCGCATTCTCGGCGCGATCACGCCGGCCTAGCATTCCTCCCATGCCCGGAGCCGATGCCGCGCTCGGCCGTCTCATCATTCCCGCGCTCCGGTGGCGCCCCGACACGGGGTTTGCTCACGAAGGACCGCTGATCGCCGGCGCGCTCGCCATCGGCGCCGGCGGATTCATCGTTTTCGGTGGCACGGCGGACGCAGTGCGCACGCTCACGGCCGATCTGGTGCGACGGGCGCATCGCCCGCTCCTCATCGGGTCGGACATCGAGCGCGGGGCGGGGCAGCAGGTGGCCGGGCTGAGCGAATTGCCGCCGCCGCTCGCCCTGGCCTCGCTCGGCGACCTCGACGTGATCCGTTGGGCCGGCGCCCGCACCGGCGCCGATGCGCGGAGCGTCGGAATCAACTGGGCGTTTGCGCCGGTTGCCGATCTCGACGTGCTGCCGGAGAATCCCATCGTGCAGACGCGCTCGTTCGGCGCTGATCCCGCGCGCGTCGCTGCCTGCGTGCGCGCCTGGGTCGAGGGATGCCAGAGCGCAGGTGCGCTGGCGTGCGCGAAACACTATCCGGGTCACGGGCGCACGGCGCGCGATTCGCACGTCGCGCTGCCGGAGGTGGACGCCGATGCGGCCACGCTCAGCGCGGGCGACTTGCGCCCGTTTGCCGAGGCCGCGCGCGCGGGCGTCGCCACGGTGATGACGGCGCACGTGGCATACGCTGCGCTCGACCCATCACGCCGTCCCGCCACGATGTCGCCGCCCATCCTCCGCCAGCTCCGCGAATCGCTCGGTTTTGACGGGCTCGTGGTAACCGACGCGCTCATCATGGAAGGCGCGCGCGCCGGCCGGAGCGAGGGCGAGGCGGCGGTCGAGGCGATCCGCGCCGGCGTGGACCTGCTGCTCTATCCGGGCGACCCGGCGGCGGTCCACGATGCGCTCGCGCGCGCAATCGACGCAGGCCGGCTCGAGCCCGCGCGGGTGCGCGAGGCGCGGCGGCGCTACGTCCACGCGCTCGAGCGCGCAGAGCGCCCCGTCGTGCCTCCGCGCGCAGGCCCCTGGGTATCTCCCGACGCGCTCGCCGATGCGCTGCTCGACCGCGGCCTCGTGCGCGGCCGGATGAGCCCGCTTCCGCCGCCGATCGAATGTGTGGTGGTGGACGACGACGTGGGCGGGCCGTACGCGCCGAGCCCGGCGGGCTACGTCGAAGCCGAGCTCAAACGCCGCGGGTTGTCCCTCCGGCTCGCCGTGAACCGCGCCGGCAGCCGCACCAGCACGCGCGTCGTGCTCGCCTTCAATGGACCGAGAGGATGGAAAGGCCGCGCCAGTTTCAGCGCCGAGTCCGCCGCCGCGCTCGCGCGGGAAGCTCCCGACGCGGGGCTCGTGGTTCTCTTTGGCCATCCCCGCCTCGTGGCCGAGATACCGGGCCCGGCGCCGGTCCTGATTGCGTGGCACCGCCAGCGTCTCATGCAGGAAGCCGTGGCGCGCTGGATCGCGGCAAAGGCGTGACGCGACCCACGCCGAGCGACCCGTCTACGAGATGCGCCGCATCCTTGGCAGCAGCAGGTAGGCCGGAAGGCCGAGAAAAAACGTCAGCAGAAAATACCGCGCAAAGCCGAGTTGCTCCGCCAGCACGCCCGACGCAATACCTGCGGCCCAGCGGCTCAGGGCGAAGATCGCGCTCAGGAGCGCGTACTGTGTCGCTGCGTAGCGCCGCTCGCAGACCGACATGAGGAATGCGAGGAACGCAGCGGTGCCGAGGCCGGCGGCAAAGTTCTCGAACACGGCGGCCCCGGTCACCAGCGCCTTGCCCGGCACCGCGGCCGCGAGCGCGTAGCCCAGGCTCGAGAGCAACTGCACGAGACCAAGCGACCAGAGCGCGCGGAAGATGCCCCACCGGGTTGCCACGATGCCGCCGAGCGCGGCGCCCACGAGCGTCGCGACGAGCCGCGCCGTGGTGAGCGCCGCGATCTCACCCAGTCCGAAGCCGCGCGCCACCCAGAACGGCTTCGTCATCGGCTCCATCGCCGAAATGTCCAGCTTGAAGAGCAGGGCGAAGAGCGCGATCGCCCACACGTCCTTCCGCCTGAGAAGCGCCGCGATCGGCTCCGTCAGCGTGCCGGGCGCCTTGCGTGCGCCCTCGGCCGCGGGGAGCGCGAGCGTCGCGAGTGCCAGCACCGCGAAGACCGCCGCCCCCGCGCCGAATGCCGCGTCCCACCCGCGCCGGGCGGCGATCCAGATGAGCAGCGCGCTCGAGACGAAGCTCGACGCGCGATAGCCGCCGATCAGCACCGAGTTCGCGACGCCCAGTTCGCGGGTCGTGGTGCTCTCGATCGTGTACGCGTTGATCGCGATGTCCTGCGTCGCCGAGAGCGCGACGAATGCGGTGAGCAGGAGGCCGAACGCCACCGGCCGCGCAGCCGGCTCGACCGCGCCGAAGAGCACCGTCGCAGCCGCGAGCAACAGCAGCGCGCCGCGAATCCACGCCCGCCGGCTTCCGTAGCGATCCACCAGCGGAGACCAGAGAAACTTGAGCACCCACGGCGCCGACGCTCCGGTGGCGAGCCCGATCTCGGCCAGGCTCACGTGCCGCGCCGCGAGATACACCGGCACGGTCTCATAGAAGAGGAAGTAGGGCAGGCCCGACGCCACCGACAGCAGGCCGAGCCATGCGAGCCGCACCGCGAGTGGCTTCGCGGCCGGCGGAGCCACGTCTGGATCGCGGATCAGAGCGTCACCCGCTCAACGTCGGGAGAGGAGACTGATGATGATGAGCAGCGCCACGACGAGGAGAATCGCGATGAGCGCGCGCGGAAACGAGGGCGACGACCCCGGCGGCGGTGCGAGGCCCGGCGCAGGCGCATCCACCTGGGGCGCACCCGGCGCCGATTCGAGCGGCGCGGGCTCCAGCGGCACCGGCGCGTGCGGCAGCGGGGCGGAAGCGTCGCCGAACGCTGCCGCGTGCCCGCCGGCGCGTACCCCGGCAAACGCGCCCGCGAGCGGTGGCGCGGCCATGCTCATCGCCGGCGGCTCCTCCGGCTCCACGTCGCCCGATGGCCGGTACACCCGATACTCCACGCCAGCGGCGCCATCGGCGTCGGGCAGCCCCTGACCCTCGAAGCGGGCCAGCACCACCGTGATGTTGTCCGAACCGCCGCGCGCGTTGGCGAGATCGATGAGCGTACCGCACACGGCAGCGAGGTCGGGCGTCGTCGCGATCACCTCGGCGATTTCGTCGCGCTTCACCAGGCCGAAGAGGCCGTCGGAGCAGATGACGAGCGTGTCGCCGCGGCGGAGCGGCTGGTAGGTGAGCTCCACCTTGACCTTCGGATCAGGCCCGAGCGCCTGCAGGATGATGTTGCGCCGCTCGCTCTGCTCCGCCTCCTCCTCGGTCAGCTCGCCGGCTTCGACCAGTCGCTGCATGAGCGACTGGTCCTTGGTGAGCTGAATCAGCCGCCCGCCGCGGGCGAGATAACCTCGGCTGTCGCCGATCTGCGCGAGGTAGAGATTCGATCCCTGCACGCCCGCCACCGTGGCGGTGGTCCCCATGCCCCGCATCTCGGGGTGCGCGCGGGCGTAGACATGGATCTCGTGGTTGGCGCGTTCTACCGCCTCGCGCATGCGGAAGGCGAACCGGCGCTCGGAGACATCCGGGTCGTCGCCCCACTCGGTGGAGAGATGCCGATAGATGACGTCCGCCGCCATGCGGCTCGCGACTTCGCCTGCGGCGGCGCCGCCCATGCCGTCCGCCACCATGAAGAGCGAGCCGCGCGGACCCACCACATGATCGCGCACTTCGGGTCGGAGGCTGGCGTTGCGCAGCGTGAGGTCGGCCACGAGGAAGGTGTCCTCGTTGTGCTCGCGCGTGCGGCCAAGATCGCTCTTGCCGAAGACCGACACGCGGATCGGGCCGAGATTCACGCGGACCTCGTCATGAAAGGTCCGGTGAATCTAGGGAAGGCGCCGGGGGGCCGTCAACGCCATCTTGGCGTAAGTTATGGCGCCCGTGTACCTTGCAACATGCACCTCGCCCGCTCCTTCGGGGCCGGCTGGCTCGCACTCGCCACCCTCTGCTGCGCACCACAACCGATCACCTCTCCCGGCCCCGACGGCGCTTCCCGGCGCCTGCCGGCGGTGCCGGAGGTGCGCGGCCCGCTTGCGCTTCGCGTCGTCTACCCGCGTCCCGACGACACCGTGAGCGTGCGCGACTCGAGCTTCATCTTCGGATATTCCGGGAACGGCGCGGCCGCGGTCACGGTGAACCGCGTGCCCGCGCGCGTCTGGCCCAATGGCGCATGGCTCGCGTGGCTTGCGTTTCCGCGCGACTCGCTGATGCACTTCGATATCGAGGCGCGCACCGCCGCCGATTCCGCGCGGCTCGACTACGTGGTGCCCCGCGCCATGGCGTTCGAGCCGCCCGCGGCACCGGTCTGGATCGACAGCAGCTCGCTCCGGCCCAGCGGGCGCGTCTGGCTCGGGCACGGTGAGTTGCTCACCCTTTCGGCGCGCGCGTCGGCCGGCGCGTTAGTGCAGCTTCGCTTGAGCGATGGCACCGTGGTGCCGCTCTGGCCCGAGGGGTCGCATGATGAGGTGCCCCGCGCCGTTCGCGCCTTCGACCGCGACACGGCCAACCTCGCGCTCCCGTTGAATGCCGAACACTACGCCGGCCTGCTGGCGGCGCGGCCGCTCGGCCAGAGCCCGGGTGCCGTGCTACCCGGCGCAGGACCGGACTTCGCGCGCGCCCTCGCGGCTGCCCGCGCCCGCTGTCCGACCGGCCGGTGCCCCTTCGCCGTCGCCGAGCCGCTTCCCGTCGGCTCCTATGCCGAACCGGTGCTCGAGGCCATCAGCGGCGGAGATACCGCCCGGGTGAGCTGGCCCCTCAGCGTGGCGGTGCTCGACACGCTGCCCGTCGTGGCCGAGCTCGACGACGACGTGGCGCATCGCGGCGGGACCGACAGCCTCACTCCCGGCCGCACCACGCCCGGGGGGAGCTACTACTGGTTCTTTCCGACCGGCACCCGCGCGGTCGTGAGTGGCCGGGTGAACGACGACCTGCGGCTCCGGCTCGAGCCGGGCCTCGACACCTGGGTCGCCGCCGCCGACGCGCACGCCCTCCCGGCCGGAACGCCGCCGCCAGCTGCCACGGTCGGCTCGGTAACGCTCTCGCGCGCCGCTGACCCGGATCGCGCGGTCGTCCGAATTCCGGTGGGCGAGCGGCTCCCGTTCCATGTGACGCCCGCGGAACGGTCGGTGACCCTCACGCTCTACGGCGCAATGGGCGACCTCGACTGGATGCGCTACGGGCCGGTCGCGCGCGACTCGCTGGTGCGCCGGATGAGTTGGGAGGAGAAGGCGCCGGGACAGGTTGTGCTCACGCTCGATCTGGCGCGCCCGCTCTGGGGATACCGGGTGCGCTGGAGCCGGACCGATCTCGTGGTCGAGCTGCGCGCCCCGCCACCCATGGATCCCTCGCATCCGCTTGAGGGGCGCGTCATCGTGGTGGATCCGGGGCACCCGCCGCTCGGCGCTACCGGTCCGACCGGCCTCCGCGAACAGGATGCGAACCTCGCCGTGGCGCTTCGGCTGCGCGATCTCCTCCGCTCGGCCGGCGCGCGGGTCACGCTCACCCGGAGCGACAGCTCGGCGGTGGATCTCCTGCCGCGCATCGGGCTCGCCGAGCGGCTCAATGCCGACCTTCTCGTCTCAATCCATCAAAACGCGTTGCCGGACGGGGTCAATCCGCTCACCAACAGCGGCACCAGCGTCTTCTACAACCAGCCGCAGGCCCTTCCGCTTGCGCGCGACATCGAGACGGCGCTCGTCCGCCGTCTGGGCCTCCGCGACCTGGGCGTCGGCCGGGCGGACCTCGCGCTGGCGCGGCCGAGCTGGATGCCGGCCGTACTCTGCGAAGGGATGTACATCATCATGCCGGATCAGGAGGCGGCGCTCCGGAGCGCCGAGGGGCAGGAGCTGTATGCGCGTGGGGTCTACGACGGGATCGAGCGGTTCCTGCGGACGGCGGCCGCTCCCTAGCGGCCGCTCTTCAGGAAGGCCAGGCGGACGGTCGGCCGTGCGTGAGCACGAGCAGCGGCTGCACCAGCGTATCGGCGCGGATCGCGGCTTCGACCTGCACCAGATTCTGCGTCACCCCGGTACTCGCGTCGAACGTTGCGATATGCATGATGAGTGAAACGAGCGGCGCGATCGCCGCCTTTTCCTCGTCCTCGACGCCGTCGATGGTCGTGCCGTGTCCGAGAGAAATGCGCGCGTGGCCGAACAGCCAGAGCGGGAGCCCGCCGAGCGAGGCGAGGAGGTTGCGGCTGAGCGGGAGGCTTTCGCCGTTCAGCGTGATGATCCCGAGCGTGGGGCGGGTGTGGTGCCGTCTCGAGTGCACCACGAAGCCGTAGGTGAGCGCGGGCTCCTGGGCTGCGGCGCGGCGCAGGGCGGCGCGGAGCTTCTGCTGGCTGAAGGCAATCGTGTGATACGGGACCACGGGTACTCCGGGGTAGTGAAACGCGTGCGATGAGAAGCGGGTCATGTGCTCACCGGCATAGTTCGTGCCATTTGGCGCTCGAACGCCGGAAACTCGCTTGACTACCCGGACACCCTCGATAGCTTGGGGCCCATGTTCTGCTCGCGCTGCGGCAGCGAAGTCGCCAGCCAATCCAAATTCTGTCCCTCCTGCGGCCTCGATCTCACGGCGACCACGCCGATCCAGGCGCTCGCGAGCGGCGCCGTGGCCGAGCTCGACCTCGTGCGCGAAGCGCTGTCGAGCGAATACGAGGTGCTGGAAGAGCTGGGCCGCGGCGGAATGGCGCTCGTGTTCCGGGCCAAGGACCGGCACCTGGAGCGCGAGGTAGCGGTCAAGGTGCTGCCGTTCACGTTGGGCTTCGACAGCGAGTTCGTCGAGCGCTTCCAACGCGAGGCCCGCACGGCGGCGCAGCTCGAGCACCCCAACATCATCCCGATCTACCGGGTCGGCCGCTCGGGCCGGGTGATCTACTTCGTCATGAAGTTTCTACGCGGCGGCGCGCTCTCGGGCGTGCTGGCCGAACGGAAGACGCTCACCCCGCCCGAAATCCGGCGTCTCCTCGTGGAAGCCGGAAGCGCCCTCGGCTACGCGGCACAGCGCGGCATCGTCCACCGTGATATCAAGCCCGACAACATCATGTTCGACGAGTTCGGGCAGTGCGTCCTCACCGACTTCGGCATCGCGAAGGCGGCCTCGGGCCAGCGGCTCACCGGCACCGGGATGTCGATCGGCACGCCGCACTACATGAGCCCCGAGCAGGCGCGGGCCCAGCCCATCGACGGCCGGAGCGACATCTACAGCCTCGGCGTCGTCGCCTACCAGGCCCTGACCGGCGCGGTGCCGTACGATGGGGAGGACAGTTTTTCGATCGGCTACAAGCACATCACCGAGCCGATCCCGACGCCGCAGTTGCTCACCGCGGACGAACGCCGGCTTTTCGAGGCGATCAAGCGGATGCTGATGAAGGACCCGGCGGACCGGTTCCAGGCGTGCGAGGAGCTGGTCGCGGCACTGCAGGGGCAGCCGATCGCGGCGCCCGGATCGGTGCGCGCGGCGGTCAACTCCGGTTCGGTGGCGGCCGCGATCGCGAGCCAGCCGACGACTCCGCTCAACGCGGCGTCCGTGGACCGCCGGGCCGCGCCCGAGCGGCGCGACCTGTCCGGGCGGCGCATTGCCGATCGCTCGCTCGCCCTCCGGAACGGCATGCCGGCGTGGCCCTTCGTGGTGCTCGCCGTGATCGGTGGGGCCGCGGGGCTGCTCTACTACTACGAGGCGCACGGATTCAAGCCCGGCGTTCGGCCCAACTCTACGGTGGAGATGCCGGCCACCGATACGACCGGTGCGGGTGCACCGGCCGCGGGTCCGGCCGGGACGCCGATTGACTCGTCGCGTA
>DASUJH010000044.1 GCA_036279355.1 Gemmatimonadales bacterium | reverse complement strand
CGCTCGTGGTTGAATGACACATAGCCCACGCGGTCGAGTCCGACCCCGCGCTCGAGGCCGATCGGCTCCAGCTCGCGCACGGCCTTCCGGGTGAGGCCGCCGGCACACGTCTTCGGCCCGATCTCGGCGTGGCGCTCCAGTACGACGACCTCGCGCCCCGCCTCGGCCAGGACCTCCGCCGCGCGGAGGCCCGCCGGCCCGCCGCCGATCACCAGATGCTCGACGCTCTCCACGGCACGCTACACGAGGTGCTCGCGCAGGAACGCAAGGGTGCGTTGCCACGCGAGGTCGGCGGACGGCGCATCGTATGCCTCCGGCCGCGTATCGTTGAAGAAAGCGTGCCCCGCGTCGTAGAAATACGCGGTGAAGGACGCGCCGCCCGCGCGCGCTTTCTCGGCGAGGGCGCGCGCGTCCGTCTCCTTCACCGACTTGTCTTTCCGCCCGAAATGTCCGAGCACCGGTACCCGAACTCGGCCCGGATCGATCGGCACGTTCGGATGAACGCCGTAGAAGTCGACCGCGGCGCTGAAGGTTTCGGGGTATTCCTGCGCCGCGAAGAGCGCGAGCTGTCCACCCATGCAGAAGCCCATTATCCCGACGCGCTTGGGCTCAACCTCGGCTTGGCCCAGCAGGTACTGGCCGGCGCCGTGCATGTCCCTGGCAGCCTCGCCGATGTTGAGTGCCATGAGCAGCTTGGCCGCCTCGTCAGGGCTCCGCGTCTGCTTTCCGTGAAACAGGTCGGGCGCGAGGGTGACGAATCCCTCCGCGGCGAAACGGTCGGCGAGATCCTCGATGTGCGGGACCAGGCCCCACCATTCCTGAATGAGCACGAGGCCCGGTCCGCGCCCGGCGCTGGCGGCGAGATAGCCGTTAGCCGTGCGTCCGTTGCTGCGAAGCTCGACCATGCGTCCCCGCATGCCCCCTCCCGGTGGGTGAGTGCCGATCGCCTTGCCGAATGTTAGCGAGCCCGCCCGCGATCATCAGGTCGCCGCCCGTACGGCCGGATCTCCGGTGGGGCGAACTCAAAGCGGATGGGCAGCCTTGCGGACCGGCGTGGCGGAGCCGCTTGAGCGGATACACCAGCAGCCCCGTCGTGTACTGGAGCGCGGTCCCGTGGAGACCGTTGTCGTGCCAGAGGTAATTGCGGAGAAATTCGAGGGCGCTGCGCCAGGCCTTCGACTCGTCTGGATGGTACTAGCCTTCGTAGGGCCCTCGCCACGCGCTATGCGGCTTCGACTCGGCCCAGCGCCAGGTCGAGGCAGGCGATCGCGAAATCTGCGTCCTCTGTGGCCAGGCAGAGCGGCGGCTTGATACGGAGCACGTTGGCGTCGAGGCCCCCTTTGCCCACCAGCACGCCGAGCCCCCGGAGCTGTTCCAGCACCTCGAGCGTTTCCTCGGCAGCGGGTGTGCGGCGCGCCCGGTCGCGCACCACCTCGACGCCCAGCATGAGCCCCATGCCCCGTACGTCGCCGATGAGCGGGTGCCGGCGGGCAAGGTCTTGCAAGCCCGCCTTGAGTCGGGCACCGACGACGCGGGCGTTCTCCTGCAAGCCGTCCTCGTCGATCACCTCGAGCACGGCAAGGCCAGCCGCCATCGCGACGGGGTTGCCGCCGAACGTATTGAAGTGGATCCGTTGGGTGAGCGCATCGGCGATGTCCCGGCGCGTGGTGACCGCGGCGAGCGGCATCCCATTGCCGATGCCTTTGGCCATCGTCACGATGTCCGGCGTGACACCGGAGTTCTGGAAGCCCCAGTACTGCTCACCGGTGCGCCCGAATCCGGTCTGCACCTCGTCGGAGATGCAGAGGCCGCCGTGCTCCCGCGTGAGGGCGTACGCCTCGCGCAGGTAGTTGGGCGCGCCGAGGGTCGCGCCGCCGACGCCCTGGATCGGCTCCGCGATGAATGCCGCGATCCGCCCCGTGGTAGCGTAGCGGATGAGGTCGCGCATCTCCGCCACGCTCTGGGTCGCGATTGCCTCGGGCGTGCCGCCGAAGGCACTTCGATACGGATCGGGGCAGACGGTGTGGTGAACGCCCGCGCTCACCTGGGTGGGAAACTTCCAGGTGTGATGCGACGTGAGCCCCATCGTGGTGGGCGAGCCACCGTGATAGCCGTTCCGTACCGCGACCACGTCGGTGTGGCCGGTGTACAGCCGCGCCATGGTCACCGCGAGGTCGTTTGCCTCGCTGCCGCTGTTCACGAAGTAGCTGACATCCAGTCCAGGCGGCATCCGGGCCGCGAGCTCCCGGGCAAGGAGCGGCAAGGTCGGATGTAGATAGATCGTGGAAGCGTGCTGGAGCTGTTCCGCCTGCGCCTCGATGCGAGCGACGACCTTGGGATGGGCATGGCCGCAGGAGACAGTGGCGATGCCGGCAAAGAGATCGAGGTATCGGCGCCCCGTCTCGTCGAAGAGCCACTGCATGTGGCCCTCGACCAGCATGAGCGGCTCGCGATAGAGCGTAAAGAGCGAGGGATGGACGTAGCGGCGGCGGAGCGCCAGGACCTCGTCGCGCGAGGGACCGTCGTAGGGGCGCGGTGCGTAGTCGCACGGAGGCATGTGCGCGCCCGCCGTGGCCTCCGCAACCGTCGTTGTCACCTACAGATCTCCGGAGGCCGCACCCGCGTAGGTCTCGGTGCGCGGCTCCGGTGGCCCGTATCGGCCGCGGTGCGCGTGGATGCGGTTCCACTCCTCGCGCAGGCAGAACGGATCCAGGCCATGCGGGCAATCGACCGCAAGCACACCGTCGAGGTGGTCGAGCTCGTGCTGCAGGAGCTCGGCCCGGTCGCCCTCGAGCTCCTCCTCATGCCACGCGCCCTTCACATCCTGGTAGCGTATCCGGATGCGGTACGCGCGCGAGACCCGCACCAGCATGTTCGGAAAGGAGAAACAGTCATCCCAGACCCAGAAATCCTCGGTCCCGATGTCGATGATCTCCGGATTCACCAGCGGCCAGGGCCGGTCCATCTCGACGTACACCACGCGCACCGGCGCGCCGATCTGGGGAGCCGCGATGGCCCGCCCCGCACCGAAGCGGGATTGCCAGTCGCGCAGTGTCTCGCGCAGGTCATCGATGATGACCCGGACGGCAGTGGACCCCGGCTTGGTGATGGGCTCGCAGCGGGTGCGGAGAATCGGATCGCCGAGGAGGCGGATGCGGTGGATCGTCATGGGGCGACCTGCCGAGTGTGGGGAACGGCCCTGGGTGGGGCCGGCTCGCCGCCCAATATGAATGAAGGGCGACACTCTGACCAGCGGGAGGTGTACGGCGGCGAGATTGCTACTGGGTAATCCAAGATAGTATGTATGCATACTACGATGCTAACGCGCACTAACATAATTAGTTACAGCATTATTACCAATTTGCTCGTACAAATTGACAATTGCCATTACAACGATTAGCCTTGCGGCATGGCAATTCCGATCCCGCAGCCCGGCCCGAGCAATCTTCCGACCGGCCACAAAGGCCCGCGCCGCGCCATCCTGGTCGAGCTCAAGCACGCGCAGCCGCTCTCGGCCAAGGAGCTGGCGGGCAAGCTCGGCGTTTCGCTCAACGGCGTGCGACATCATCTAAAGGAGCTCGAGGCCGACGGGCTCATCCAATACCAGCGGCAGCACCGTGGCGTAGGCGCCCCGGTCTTTGCCTATCGCCTGAGCGCGGAGGCGGAGGCGCTCTTCCCGCGCCGCTACGAGGCGACGCTCTTCGAGCTGCTCGACCACATGGTGGAGCGGGAGGGCCGGGCGGCGGCGGTCCGGATGCTCGAAGCCCACTACGCCGATCTCGCCCACCGGCTCAAGACCGAGCTCGCCGACGCTCCGCCGGCACGCCGGCTCGAAGCCGTCGCCCGTACTCTTGCGGACGAGGGATACATGACGGAGTGGCAGGCCGCCGCGCCCACCGAGCACGCGTCGGGCACGCTCACGGAACACAATTGCGCAATCCAGTCCGTGGCCGAGCGATTTCCCGAGCTCTGCGCGGCGGAAGCCCGCTTCCTGGAGGACGTGCTCGGCGCGCCCGTGGATCGCCGGGCACACATTCTCGAAGGCTGCACCGCCTGCGAGTACCACGTGCGGTTTGCCGGGCCCGAGGGCCCGGCGGCGGCAGGAACAGAGGAGACGGCATGAGCTCGCCAGTCGAAACGCTGGTCAACCGCGCATACAAGTACGGTTTCGTCACCGACATCGAAGCCGACGTTGCGCCCAAGGGACTCGACGAAGACGTGATCCGCCTCATCTCGGCGAAGAAGCGCGAGCCGGCGTTCATGCTCGAGTGGCGCCTCAAGGCGTTCCGCGGTTGGCTCAAGATGCGCGAGCCGCATTGGTCCAACGTCACCTATCCGACTATCGACTACCAGGACATCAGCTACTACGCCGCGCCTCGAACCAAGCAGCCGCTGGGCAGCCTCGACGACGTGGACCCCAAGCTGCGCGAGACTTACGACAAGCTCGGCATTCCGCTCTCCGAGCAGAAGGTGCTCGCGGGCGTTGCGGTGGACGCGATCTTCGACAGCGTCTCGGTCGGCACCAGCTACAAGAAGCGCCTGGCCGAGCTCGGCATCATCTTCTGCTCGTTCGGCGAGGCGGTGCAGGAGCATCCCGCGCTGGTCGAGAAGTACCTGGGGTCGGTCGTGCCCGCGAGTGATAACTTCTTCGCCGCGCTCAACGCCGCGGTCTTCAGCGACGGCTCGTTCGTGTACGTGCCCAAGGGGCTCAAGTGCCCCATGGAGCTGTCCACCTACTTCCGGATCAACGCGGCCGACACCGGGCAGTTCGAGCGCACGCTCATCATTGCGGACGAGGGTGCCAGCGTGAGCTACCTCGAGGGCTGCACGGCGCCCAAGCGCGACACCAACCAGCTCCATGCCGCGGTGGTCGAGCTGGTGGCGCTCGACAACGCCCAGATCAAGTACTCCACCGTGCAGAACTGGTACGCGGGCGACGAAGAGGGGCGGGGCGGGATTTACAATTTCGTGACCAAGCGCGGCAAGGCGCTGCGCAACGCCAAGATTTCCTGGACCCAGGTCGAGACCGGCTCGGCCATCACCTGGAAGTATCCGAGCGTCATCCTCCAGGGCGACAACGCCGTCGGCGAGTTCTACTCCGTAGCCGTGGTCAACAACCGGCAGCAGGCGGACACCGGCACCAAGATGATCCATCTGGGGCGCAACACCCGCAGCACGATCGTCTCGAAGGGCATCTCCGCGGGCCGCGGCAACAACAGCTATCGCGGTCTGGTCAAGGTACTTCCGCGTGCCGAAGGCGCGCGCAACTACACCCAGTGCGACTCGATGCTCATCGGCAATCGCTGTGGCGCGCACACGTTCCCGTACATCGACGTGCAGAACCCCACCGCGTCGGTGGAGCACGAGGCGTCCACGTCCAAGATCGGTGAGGACCAGATCTTCTATCTGAAGCAGCGCGGCCTCAACACCGAGAACGCCATCTCGATGATCGTGAACGGCTTCTGCAAGGAGGTCTTCCAGGAGCTGCCGATGGAGTTCGCGGTCGAGGCCCAGAAGCTTCTCGGCGTCAGTCTGGAGGGCAGCGTTGGCTAACCGCAAGGCGCAGGAAACTCCCCTGCTCGAGGTCCGCGAACTCCACGCCGCGGCCGGCGACACGGAAATCCTCCGCGGCGTAAACCTCACCGTCAATGCCGGCGAAGTGCACGCGATCATGGGCCCGAACGGCTCGGGCAAGAGCACGCTCGCCCAGGTGCTGGCCGGCCACCCGGCCTACAAAGTCACCGGCGGAGAGGTGCGCTACGAGGGCGGCGACCTGCTCGAGCTCGAGCCCGAGGAGCGAGCGCAGGCGGGGTTGTTTCTCGCCTTCCAGTACCCGGTCGAAATCCCGGGCGTCACCAACGCCTACTTCCTCCGGGCGGCCTACAACGAAATCCGCAAGGCGCGCGGCGAGGACGAGGTGGACCCGATCGACTTCATCGAGGTCCTGGAGCAGAAGCTCAAGATTGTCGACTGGGGCCCCGAGATCATGAGCCGCGCGGTGAACTCAGGCTTCTCGGGCGGCGAGAAGAAGCGAAATGAAATCCTGCAGCTCGCGGTGCTCGAGCCGCGGCTGGCCATTCTCGACGAGACCGACTCGGGGCTCGACATCGACGCGCTCCGGATCGTCGCTGCGGGGGTGAACCAGCTCAGGAGCCCGGACCGCGCGTTCATCGTGGTGACGCACTACCAGCGGCTGCTCAATTACATCGTACCGGACTTCGTGCACGTGCTCTCGAACGGACGGATCGTCAAATCCGGCGGCAAGGAGCTGGCGCAGGAGCTCGAGGCCCGCGGTTACGACTGGGTCGAGGCCGAGGCAGGCGTGGCGTGATCGAAACCTATGTGCGCCAATTCGAAGCACGCCCGGCCAACGGAGCGCCGGTCTGGCTGCCGGAGCTGCAGCGCGCCGCGATCAACCGCTTTGCCGAGGTCGGCTTCCCGACCGCCAGGGATGAGGAGTGGCGCTTCACGCCGCTCGGGCCCATTTCGCAGCAGGCATTCCGGCCGGCCGCACCGGCGACGGTGCGGCGCGAGGCGCTGGCGCCGTTTCTGTTCGGCCATCCGGAGTGGCCGCAGCTGGTGTTCGTGAACGGCCGGCTGTCGCCCGCGCTCTCCATATTTCCGCCAATGCCGACGGGGGTCCGGCTCGAGAGCCTGTCGGCCGCGCTGCACCGCGATCCCGCCGTGATCGAGCGCCATCTCACGCGTCACGCTCCGGTCGAGGGCAGCGCGTTCACGGCGCTCAACACCGCGTTCCTCGAAGACGGCGCGCTGGTCTACGTGCCGCCGGGCACGGTGCTCGAGCAGCCCATCCATCTCATCTTCGTCACAAGTCCCGATGCCGCCGGCGCGGTTACCCACCCGCGCAACCTCATCGTGGTCGAGCGCGAGGCGCGCGCCTCGGTGGTCGAGAGCTACGTCACGCTGGCGGAGGGCGCCCCCTATTTCACCAACGCCGTCACCGAAGTCTCCTCGGGCGAGGGCGCCTGGACCGAGCACACCCGAATCCAGCGCGAGAGCGAGGCGGCGTATCACGTTGGGCTCACCCAGGTGGACCAGGCGCGCGGCAGCCACTACCGCTCGTTCACCCTGGCCATGGGCGGAGCCATCAGCCGGCACAACCTGCACGTGCGGCTCAATGCGCCCGGGATCGAGACGCTCATGTACGGGCTCTATCTCACCCGCGGCGATCAGTTGGCGGACAATCACACGGCCATCTATCACGACCACCCCGAATGCAATAGTTGGGAGGTCTACAAGGGCGTGCTCGACGGACGGTCGCGCGCAGTGTTCAACGGCAAGGTGCTCGTGCGGCCCGAGGCGCAGAAGACGGACGCCAAGCAGACCAACCGGAACCTCCTGCTCTCGAACGGCGCCAAGGTCGACACCAAGCCGCAGCTCGAGATTTTCGCGGACGACGTGAAGTGCACCCACGGCGCGACTGTGGGATACCTGGACCAGCTCGGACTCTTCTATCTGAGGAGCCGCGGCATTCCCGAGCCGGTTGCCAAGCGGCTGCTCACCTACGCCTTCGCGGCAGAAGTCGTGAACGAAGTGGCGCTGGAGCCGGTGCGCCGGACGCTCGACCGCCTGGTGCTCGAGCGCCTGGGCGGGATCGAGTGATGCTGCGCCCATGACTGCGGCCGCCCCCCCACGCGCCGCCGCGCGCGGCTCCGCACCGGCATTGGATGTCCAACGGGTGCGCGCGGATTTCCCCATTCTCGGCACCATGGTGCGGGGCAAGCCGCTGGTCTATCTCGACAACGCGGCCACTACGCAGAAACCGCGGGCCGTCATCGAGGCTCTCATCCACTATTACACTGCCGAGAACGCCAATATCCATCGGGGCGTGCATTGGCTGAGCGAGCATGCCACGCAGGCCTACGACGCGGTGCGGGAGCACGTTGCGCGGTTCATCAACGCGGCCTCGCCCCGCGAGATCATCTTCGTGCGCGGCACTACCGACGGGATCAACCTCGTGGCCCAGAGCTACGGGCGCACGGAACTCGCCAAGGGTGATGAGGTGCTGATCACGGGGATGGAGCACCACGCCAACATTGTCCCCTGGCAGCTCCTCGCCGAGCAGCGTGGCGTGCGGCTTCGGGTGGCGCCAATCACGGACGCGGGCGAGCTCGACCTGGAGGCTTTCACGGGGCTCCTGAACGAGCGCACCCGTCTCGTCTCCATCGTGCACGTCTCCAATGCGTTGGGCACGATCAATCCGGTTGCGCGCATCGTGGAGCTGGCGCACGCGCGCGGCATTCCGGTGCTGGTGGACGGAGCCCAATCGGCACCGCACCTCGCCGTTGACGTGCGCGCGCTCGGCTGCGATTTCTTCGCCTTCTCGGGCCACAAGCTTCTCGGCCCGACCGGCATCGGCGTGCTCTACGGCAAGGAGCAGTTGCTCGAGCGGATGCCGCCGTATCAGGGCGGCGGCGACATGATTTCGTCGGTCACCTTCGAGGGCTCCACTTGGGCTCCGCTGCCTTCCAAGTTCGAGGCCGGCACCCCGCACATCGCCGGCGTGATCGGGCTCGGCGCCGCGCTGGAATACGTGGAAACGCTGGGGCTCGCGGCCATCGAGGCACATGAGCGCGACCTGCTTGCCTACGCCACCGAAAGGGTGGCGGCGCTCCCGGACCTGCGTGTCGTCGGCACCGCGCGCGACAAGGCGAGCATCTTGAGCTTTGCGCTGGCCGGCATCCATCCGCACGACATCGGCACCGTGCTTGACCACGAGGGCGTGGCCATCCGCGCCGGACACCACTGCGCCCAGCCGGTGATGCGGCGCTTCGACGTGCCGGCCACCGCCCGGGCCTCGTTCGCGCTCTACAACACGCGCGACGAGGTGGACATCCTGGTCCGGGCGCTGCACCGCGTCCGCGAGGTGTTTGCCTGATGAGCAGCCTTGGCGAGCTGTATCAGGACGTGATCCTGGAGCACAACCGCGCGCCGCGGAACTACCGCGCGATGGAGGATGCCGATCGCCTCGCCGAGGGCCGCAACCCGCTCTGCGGCGACCAGCTCACCGTCTGGCTCAAGCTCGACGGCGACGTGATCTCCGACGTGACCTTTCAGGGCTCCGGGTGCGCGATCTCCAAGGCATCGGCCTCGCTGATGACCGCGGCGGTGAAGGGCAAGACGCGGTCGGAGGTCGAGCGGTTGTTCGAGCGCTTTCATCAACTGGTGACCGGCACGCTTGCGCCCGACAAGGCTCGGGAATCAATCGGCAAGCTGGTGGTGTTCTCAGGCATCTCTGAGTTTCCGGTGCGGGTCAAGTGCGCCAGCCTTTCGTGGCACGCGCTCAAGGCGGCGCTCGATGCTCCGGCGGCCGACGCGGCATCGCTCGCGGCGGTGTCGACCGAGTAGGGCGCCAATCGCGCCCGATGGACTGGCAACTCTCTCTACAAAGGAATCGAATTCATGCCTTACGATCCCCGACTCGTGGCCCCGATGCGCGATGAAATGGTGCGCATGGGCGCAAAGGAGCTCAAGACGGCCGGCGAGGTGGACGACGCGCTCGGCGACCAGCGGGGGACGACGCTCGTCTTCGTCAACTCGGTGTGCGGCTGTGCCGCAGGGAATGCGCGCCCGGCGCTCGCGTTGGCACTCGGGAACGCCGTCCGACCGGGGCACATCGTGACCGTCTTCGCAGGACAGGACGTCGACGCCACCGCCCGCGCTCGGCAGTACTTCGCCGAATACGCGCCGAGCTCGCCGTCGATGGCGCTGTTCAGGGATGGCGAGGTCGTGCACTTCATTCATCGCCACCAGATCGAAGGCCAGAGCCCGCAGGCCGTCGCGGCGAACCTCACGGCGGCGTTCGACAAATACTGCGGCGCGACGGTTTAGATGGCGGGCCACGTCTTTCACCCCGGTCACCAGGCGTTCCACGGAGTTACCGTCGTTCTCGAGGCCCGCGGCGGGATCACCTATATCGGGCGCTTCGATACGCAGGATGCGGCGGGGGTGCATCTGCTCGACGTCGCGCGGCATCAGTCGGAAGCCGGCACGCCGGCGAGGGACGAGTTCGTCCGGCGGAGCGCTGCCTTCGGTGTGCGCGGAGAGCACAAGCACCTGGTGGTGCTATCGGCCGACGTCATTTCAATCACTCCACTGGGATCACTCGGCGTCTAGTCAGTCTACCGGCTGGATATTAGGAGCATGGCGCGCTACGACGTCATCGTGATTGGCGGTGGGCACGCTGGAGCAGAGGCGGCCGCCCTGGCCGCGCGTGTGGGCGCACGGGTCCTGCTCATCACGCACAATCTCGACACCATCGGGCAGATGTCGTGCAATCCCGCCATCGGCGGCATTGCCAAAGGCACCGTGGTGCGCGAAGTCGACGCGCTCGGTGGAATCATGGGCGGCGCCACCGATCGGGCGCGGATCCAGTTCCGGATGCTGAACCGTTCGAAGGGGCCGGCGGTCTGGGCGCCGAGAGCGCAGTGCGATCGGAAGCTCTACCGGCACGCCGTGCGCTCGCTGCTCGAGCGCCGGCCGAGCCTGGAACTGGTGCAGGGTGATGTGGCGTCGATCGGAGTGAGCGGCCTTCGAGTGGACGGCATCGTGACTACCGCCGGGCGGCGGTACGACGCCCCGGCGATCGTGGTCACCGCAGGGACGTTCATGCGAGGCACGATTCACATCGGCACGTCGATGCGAATTCCCGCCGGCCGGGCAGGCGAGGCTCCCGCCAATGCAATATCGCAAGCGTTTGATGTGCTTGGGCTTACGCTACATCGCTTCAAGACTGGAACCCCGCCGAGAATTGATGGTCGCTCCGTCGATTTCTCGCGTCTTGCTCGCCAAGATGGCGATCCGGGCGCCTACTGGTTCTCGTTCCACGAGCGCGCTGAGCACCCTCCCCAGTTGCCCTGTCATTTGACCCACACCGATGCTCTGCTGCGGGCCATCGTCGAACGGCATCTTGGAGAGTCAGCACTGTACGGTGGCGCGATCAGCTCCAGAGGCCCGCGGTACTGCCCGTCCATCGAAGATAAGATCGTCAAGTTCCCGGACGCCGAGCGGCACCAGGTGTTCCTCGAGCCCGAGGGTCTCGACACGTCAGAGCTGTATGTGAACGGGCTCTCGACCTCTCTGCCACCCGACATTCAGCTCGAAATGCTCCGCTCGGTGCGAGGGCTCGAGCGCGTCGAGATGACGAGCCCCGGCTACGCGATAGAGTACGACTACATCCCTCCGACGCAGCTTGGGCCGACTCTCGAAGCAAAGGCAGTCCGGGGCCTCTTTCTCGCCGGTCAGGTGAACGGCACCACTGGCTACGAGGAAGCTGCGGGTCAGGGAGCGCTGGCGGGCCTGAATGCGGCAGCCCTAGCGCTTGATCGTGAGCCGGTCGTGTTTGGCCGGGCTCAGGCGTACATCGGCGTCCTGGCCGACGACCTCGTGACCAAAGGTGTGGACGAGCCGTACCGGCTGTTCACATCCCGAGCAGAGTACCGGCTCCTCCTGCGGCAGGACAACGCGCTCCGCCGGTTGCTCCCCTTGGCGGAGCGGCTCGGCGTTCTCAGCAACTCCGAGTTGCGGAACGCGCACGAGCGGCTGGCCAGAGAAGAGCGCGTGGCCGAGCTTGCTGGGGAAACGACGATCGCGCCGGCGGGCGCCAACCCCATTCTCGAGAAGGCCTGCGCCGAGCCACTTCGTGCTGCGGCATGCGTCGCCGAGCTCGTGAAGCGGCCTGGCGTGAGCTTGGCCGCTCTACTTCTCTCGGCCGGGGCCGAGAATCCGATCTTGGCCGACGAGTGCGAGTGGGCGGAGATCGAGCTCAAATACGAGGGCTACCTCACGCGCGAACGCGCGCAGGCCGAGCGGCTACTGGAACTCGAACACTTTCCATTGCCCGTGGATCTATCGTATGGCGAGCTTCACTCGGTATCCTTCGAAGCGCGTGAGAAGCTTTCTTCGATCCGCCCCAGCACGCTCGGACAGGCAGGGCGAATTCCCGGAGTCTCACCCAGCGACCTGCAGGCGGTCGTCTCCGCCCTGGTCCGCGCTCGCCGCAGTGGAGTTTCACGTGAAACAGAGCTTGACTCCACCGCAAGGACATGCCCGGTCGAGAGCTCGCGGCCGCAAGCCTACTAGCGATCCACGCTCGAACCAAATTTCTTCGACGTCGGTAGGCGCCCGGTACAATGCCGAGCACGCGTACCGAGCGCCGCGGGCGATGCCTTGCCGCTAACCGGACTACCTGCCCGGACCGGCTGTAGTCGGGCGGCTTCACGTGAAACGGGCACCCGGTTTACCCGCGCGGCATCACTTCGTATATTCGGCGAGTTTCCCTGAGGCCCACTCGCAAGACAACCCCGGTCGGTTTGGCATTTAAGTCTTTGTCATACAACGATTTAGAAAATCGCACCCAAGCGAGGGTAATCGCCGTCGCCAACCAGAAGGGCGGCGTCGGTAAGACCACCACGGCCGTTAACCTCGCGGCGTCGCTCGCCAGCGCGGAGCGCCGGACCTTGCTTGTCGATGCCGACCCGCAAGGCAACGCAACCAGCGGGCTCGGCGTCGATAAGGGTTCGCTCGGCGCGTCGCTCTATGATGCGCTCATGGGCGGCCGGCCCATCGGCGACATCCTTCTTCGCGGCACGCTGCTGCCCCATCTCGACCTCGTCCCTGCCACCCAGGATCTCGTCGGCGCAGAGCTCGAGCTCGTCGAACGCGAAGGGCGCGAGCGCGCGTTGCGGGACGTTCTCGCCCCCGCCGCGGCAAGCTACGATTTCATTCTCGTCGATTGCCCGCCGTCCCTGGGTCTCCTCACGCTCAACGTGCTCGCCGCCGCGCAGGGCGTGCTCATTCCTATTCAGTGCGAGTACTACGCACTTGAAGGCATCTCACAACTGCTCAACACCGTGCGTCTCGTGCAGCAGAATTTCAATCCGCCGCTCGCCATCGATGGCGTGTTGCTCACGATGTACGATTCGCGCCTCAACCTTTGCCGTCAGGTGGCCGAGGACGCAAAGGAGTATTTCGACTCGAAGGTGTTCCGCACGCCGGTGCCGCGGAACGTGCGTCTGGCGGAAGCGCCGAGCTTCGGCAAGCCGATTCTTCTGTACGACGTGCAGTCGGTTGGCGCCAAGAGCTATCTCGCCGTCGCGCAGGAGTTGATCCATCGAATCGAAGGCGGGCCGATCGAAGCGACGCCCGCGCCGCCCGAACCCATCGTCGAGGAGACGCCCGAGGTGACCTCATGACCGAAACCAAGCGACTCGGACGCGGGCTCGGTGCATTGCTTGGCCCGATTTCCCGCGAGCAGGCCGAGGCTTCCGGTGCGCTGCGCGAGCTGACGGTCGCGTCGGTGCGGCCAAACCCGTTCCAGCCTCGCACCCGCATCGACGAGCAGGCGCTCGCCGAGCTCACGGCGTCGATCGAAGCATCAGGGCTCTTGCAGCCCGTGCTCGTGCGCGCTGCGGGCGCCGGTTACGAGCTGATCGCCGGAGAGCGGCGGTGGCGTGCGGTGCAGCGGCTCGGCTGGGCGACCGTACCCGCCGTGGTCAAAGAAGCCGACGACCAGACGCTGCTCACGCTCGCGCTGATCGAGAACCTTCAGCGCAACGACCTCTCGGCCATCGATGAAGCGCTCGGCTATCGGCGCTTGATGCAAGAGTTCGAGGTGGCGCAAGCGGAGGTGGCGCGCCGCGTCGGGCGGAATCGCTCGACCGTCGCGAACCTGCTCCGGCTGCTGCGGCTGCCCGCAGAGGTGCAGGCGCTCGTGCACGAGGGTCGGCTGTCGGAAGGCCATGCCCGCGCCCTGCTTACGATCGAAGACGAAACGCGTTTGCTGCGCATGGCGCGCCAGGCGGCCGACGAGGGGTGGTCGGTTCGCGACACCGAGGAGCGGGTGCGGCGCGGCGATGACTTGCCGGCAGAAGAAGCCCCGGACGGCGTGAAGGCTGGCGGAGGGCACGCGAGTGGCCGCAGGCGCGACGGGCGCATGCTCTCCCCCGATGCGCGCCGCGTCGAGGACGTGCTGCGCAAGCGCCTTGGCACCGACGTCAGGATCCACCCTCGGCGCAGGGGCCGAGGGTTCCTCACGATCAACTACTACTCCAACGACGACCTCGCGCGCCTGCTCGAGCTCATGCTGGGCGAAGCGTACGCGGGATGAAACCGGGCCGCGCCTACACCATCATGGTGCAGCGCGACGGCGCGCTGGAATCGCGCACCTACCGGGTGCCACGCTGGGTATTGCGCGCGGGGAGCTGGGCGTCGGCCGGTCTGGTGGTGCTCGTGGCGGCGGGCGTGGTCGGCTACGCGCCGATCGTGCGCTCCGCCGCCCGGGTGCCGGGGCTCGAGCGCCAGGTCGCCCGGCTCAAGGCTGACAACGCGCGCATCATCGAGCTGAGCGCGGCGGTCGACAGCCTGGAGCAACGCTACGCCCAGGTACGGAAGATGATCGGCGCTGACATCGTGCCGGACCCGGTGCGGGCCATGACTACGTTGCCGATCGCGCCGGCCATCCGCGCATACCCGGCCGGCGGTTCGCCGCGCTACGCGGCGGGGGCCGAGCCGCCGCGCTACTGGCCGCTCGACGACGCCGGCTTCGTCACCCGCGGCCAGGTCAATCAGAACGCCAGGGACGAGCCGCATCCCGGCATCGACATTGCCGTGCCAGTCGGCAGCATGGTGCGCGCGGCAGGGGGCGGGGTGGTGGCGGAGAGCGGCGAGGACCCCCAGTACGGATGGTTCGTCCTGATCCAGCATCCTGACGGCTACCAATCAATGTACGGTCACCTTTCCCGGCGCCTCGTCGCACAGGGCGACACCGTGCAAGCAGGGCAGGTCATCGCGCTCACCGGCAACAGCGGCCGGTCCACGGCACCGCACCTTCACTTCGAGATCCGCCGCCAGGGTGTCTCGCTCGACCCACTGACGATGGTCAAGGAGGCCAGGCCATGAGCATCTTCGCGAATTCGCCGGCGCGGGACGAGCAGGGAAACGAGCTGCGCCGGCGCCGCTCGGACCAGATGCCGTTCTCGATCGTTGCCAAGGACATGACGATCGTGGGGGACCTGGAGACCGAGGGCGTGGTGCGCATCGAGGGCCAGATCCGAGGGACGGTGCGCGCGGCGGCGCAGGTGCTCGTCGGGCAGGGCGCGAGGGTGGAGGGCGATCTGCACACCAAGGAGGCGGTGATCGGCGGCGAGGTGACGGGCTCGATCCACGCGACCGATCGGGTGGAGCTTCAGGCGACCGCGTCGGTGACGGGAAACATCGTGACCCCCCGGATCGCGGTGCTCGAAGGCGGGCGGGTAAGCGGCGAAGTGCGGATTCAGGACGCGCATGCCGACGCGGTGGTCACCAGCGGCACATAGCGCGGTGAGCCGAAGCTGCTGGTTTGTAGTCGTAATGCTGGCCGCCGGCGCCTGCACGCGTGGCGGCCCTTCGCATCGTGGGGAGGCAGATGGCGGCGGGGACGGAATGCGGGTCGGCCTGATCACGCCCGGCTCGATCGCCGATGCGGCATGGAACTCCGGAGCGTACGCTGGACTCGTCGAGCTCCGCGATTCGCTGCACGCCAGGATTTCGCAGGTGGAAGCGCGCACCCCTGCGGAGCAGGAGGAGGCGCTCCGGACCTACGCGGCGCAGGGCTACCGGCTGGTGTTTGCCCACGGCTTCGAGTTTCAGCGGCTGGCTGAGCGGGTGTCGGCGCAGTATCCGGAGACCATCATCATCGTGACGTCGGGCGAGCGCGCGCAGGGCAACGTGGCGCCGCTCATCTTCCGGCTCGAGGAGGCCAGCTATCTCGCCGGCATGGTGGCCGGCGGGATGACCCGCACCAACGTGATCGGTTTTGTCGGCGGGATCCGGCTGCCACCGATCGAGGCGGCATATCGCGGATGGGTGCGGGGTGCGCGGGCGGTGAATCCCAAGGTGCAGTCGCGTCAGGTCTACCTCAATAACTTCGATGATGCGGCGGCGGGCCGGGAGGCGACGATCGCCTTGATCCGGGCCGGCGCCGACATGTTCCACCACAACGCGGACGCGGCGGCGCTCGGGCTCTTTCAGGCTGTGAAGGAGAGTCCGGGGGTCTACGCGTTCGGCGCCAACGCCGACCAGACCCACCTCGCGCCCAAGCACGTGCTCGGCTCCGCCGTGATCGATCTGCCGAGGGCGTTCCTGCTCGTCGGCCGCGAGGTGGAGGAGGGGCGGTTCCGGCCCAAGGTCGAGTCGTTCGGGCTCGCGAGCGGCGTGGTGCGTTACGAGGCAAATCCGGCGCTCGACAGTCTGGTGCCGGCCGCGCTCACGGCGCGGGTCAGGGCGGCGGCGGAGTCGATTTCCGCGGGAACGCTGGTGCCTGCGCCGCCCGCGCCGATGGCCGAGGCGGCGCGGTGAGCGGCTCGCGCGGCGGCACCGCCGCTAACCGGACCGCCGACGGCGATGCCGGCGTCGCGCTGGCCGAGATCGCGGGATATTTGGACGGGTATCTCCGCGTCGATGAGGTACCCGATTCGCCCAACGCGCTGAACGGGCTGCAGGTGGAAAATGGCGGGCGCGTAGCCCGCATCGTAGCCGCGGTCGACGCATCGCTCGAGGCGATCGAGGGCGCGGAAAACGCCACCGGGCCCACGCTCCTGATCGTGCACCATGGGCTCTTCTGGAATGGAAGCATTCCACTCACCGGGCGCCGGTTGCGGCGGGTGCGCGCGCTGCTCGAGCGCGACATGGCGCTCTACTCCGCCCACATCCCGCTCGACGTCCACCCGGACGTGGGCAACAACGTGGTGCTCGCCTCGCAGCTCGGAATCGGAATCGAGGGCTGGTGGGGTGAGCACGGCGGCATCCCGATCGGCGTATGGGGTCGGCCACCCGCCGCGCTCGACGACCGCGATCGGCTCGTGGCCGAGCTCAACCGGCTCCTCGGCACGAGCGCACGGCTCATTCCGGGCGGGCCGCAGCGCACGGCCCGGGTCGGCGTGCTCACCGGGGCGGGCGGCAGCGCGATCGCGGAGGCGCGCGATGCGGGGCTCGACACGCTCGTGACCGGCGAGGGGGCACACCACACCTACTTCGACGCGATGGAGTTGGGCGTCAACGCGGTATACGCGGGGCATTACGCCACCGAGCAGGTGGGCGTGCAGGCGCTGGCGCAGCACCTCTCCGACCGATTCGGCCTGCCCTGGGAGTTCCACCGGCATCCCACCGGACTGTGAGCACCGGCGCACCGGCACTCGAGCTTCGCGGCATCGAGAAGCGATTCGGCCCCGTGCACGCGCTGCGCGGGGCCGATTTCACGCTGCGCTCGGGCGAGGTGCATGCGCTCCTGGGCGAGAACGGCGCGGGCAAGACGACGCTCATGCGGGTGGCGGCGGGGCTCGTGCGTGCCGACGCAGGCGTCATGCTGGTGGACGGTCGGGTGGCGAAGCCCCGGACGCCACGGGATGCCCGGCGCCTGGGCATCGGCATGGTGCACCAGCACTTCACATCGATTCCAGCGCTCACGGTGGCGGAGAATCTGGCGCTCGCGGCTGGGTGGCCGGTAGGGCGGCGAGAGTTGCTCGCGCGCGTCCGGGAGCTGATGGAGCGAGCCGGTCTCCCGCTCGAACCCGACATGACGGCCGATGCGCTCGGCGTGGCGCTCAAGCAGCGGCTGGAGATCTTGAAGGCGCTCGCCGCCAACACACGCATCCTGCTGCTCGACGAGCCGACCGCCGCGCTTACACCCCCAGAGGCGAATGATCTCTTGAGCGTGGTGCGCGACTTCGCGGCGCGGGGCGGCTCGGCGGTGCTCATCACCCACCGCCTCGCTGAAGCGCTGAGCGCAGCGGATCGGGTAACGGTGCTGCGCGCCGGGCGGGTGAGGTTGAGCGGGACGGCGGCGGGGGAGACAGCGGGGTCGCTCGCAGCGGCAATGATCGGCGCGGACGCGGCGGCGATTTCCGGCGGAGACGCGGTAATCGCAGCAGATGCGCGGCCTGGTGCGCGCGAGGCGAGTGCGCGTGAGCGAGCGACATCGGCGGTGCGCGCCCCGTTGCTCGTCAAGGCGGACCACCTCGACGTAGCTCATGACTGGCCGGCAACGGCGGGCGCCAGGGCTGGCGCCTCTCGTCTCGCGGTGCGGAAAGCCAGCTTCGAGCTGCGGGCGGGCGAAGTCGTCGGCGTCGCCGCCGTCGAGGGCAGCGGCCAGCGCGAGCTGCTCCGCGCGATTGTGGGGTTGCTGCCGATAGGGGGCGGCAAGCTCGAGGTGGCGTCGCCCGTCGCATTTGTTCCCGAGGACCGGACCACCGAGGGCTTGATACCGGAGCTGTCGCTCACGGAAAATTTTGCGCTCGGGCTCGGCGACTCGGCACCGTGGGTGTGTGGAGCGCAACTCGACTGGCGCGCCGCACGCCGGCGTACGGCGGAGGTCCTGCGCGAGTTCGAGATCCGCGCACCAGGGCCCGACGCCCCGGCGAGCGCGCTGAGCGGCGGTAACCAGCAACGGCTGGTGATTGCGCGGGCGCTCGAGCTCGCGCCCAAGGTGCTGGCCGCCGAGAATCCGAGCCGTGGGCTCGATGTGCGGGCGACGCACGCAGTGTGGCAGCGGCTCCGCGCGGCCGCCGCGGCCGGCGCGGCCGTGCTGGTGTACGCGAGCGACCTCGACGAGGTGCTCTCGCAGGCGGATCGGGTGCTCGTCATGGCGGGCGGTGTGCTGCGCGCCGCGCCGCCGCAAGCGCGGCGGGATGAGGTGGGAGCGCTCATGCTCGCGGGTGGCGGGCTGCTTCGCGCGGACCCGGGGCGATGAACATCGCGAGCCTTCGCACCGGCGCACTCGCGGTCATCGCCGGGCTGGTCGTGCTGATGCTCGGCCTCTGGGCCGGCGGGTACGATGCCGTCGCCGCGCTCGGCGCGCTCTGGCGCGGGGCATTCGGTTCATGGTACGCCATCGGCTCGGCGACACTCGTGCGGTCGGTGCCGCTCATCCTCATCGGGCTCGGCATCTGCGTCGCCTTCCGCGCTGCCGCGTTCAACATCGGCGCGGAAGGGCAGTTCTACGCGGGCGCCATCGCGGCCACCTGGGTGGGACTTCATACCGGTGGCTGGCCCGCGCCGCTCGCCGTCGCCGCCGTGCTCGCCGCGGCGACGCTCGCGGGCGCGGCGTGGTCCGCGCTGCCGGCCTGGCTCACCTTCCGTTTCGGCGTGCTGGAGGTGATCAGCACACTGTTGCTCAACTTCGTCGCGGAATCGCTGGTGAGCTGGATGGTGCAGGGTCCGCTTCAGGAGGCGACGCGAATCTATCCCGAGAGCGATCCGATCAGCGAGGCGGCGCGGCTGCCGGTGCTGCCGGGAACGCGCTTGCACCTGGGATTCCTGCTGGCGGTGCTCGCGGCGGTGCTCAGCTGGTACGTGCTCGCACGGACGGTGTGGGGGTTCAAGTTGCTCGCGGTCGGCACTGGGCCGCGCGCGGCGGAGATCTCGGGCCGCATCTCACCCAAGGTCGTGGCGGCGGTGGCGCTGGTGGCGTCGGGCGCGCTGGCGGGCCTGGCCGGCGGGGTCGAGGTGGGCGGCGTGTCGTACGCACTCTATCAGAATCTCTCGCCCGGATACGGGTTCACGGGCATTGCCGTGGCATTGCTGGCCAGGCTCCGGCCGCTCGGCGTGCTCGCGACCGGCATCCTTTTCGGCGCGCTCGAGACGGGCGCCGGCGCCATGCAACGCGAGGCGGGGATTCCGGCGGTGGCCGTGTACGTGGTCGAGGCGGTGATCATCATCGTGGTCCTGTTGGCGGAAGCATGGGCGCGACGGGCCGCGGGCAGGGTCGCCGAGGCGGATGACGCCGCGGCGGCCGAGGCGAGGGCGGCATGAGCGCGGAGCTCGCGAGTTCCGGGGCGCTGACCGGGTTTCTCGCCGCCACCGTGCGGGTCGCGACGCCGCTCCTGCTCGCGGCCGTGGGCGAGACGGTGACCGAACGGGCCGGCGTGATCAATCTGGGGGTCGAGGGCGCGATGCTCGCCGGCGCACTCGCTTCCGCGCTCGGGGCGTCGGCGCTCGGCGGCACCGGCGGGGCGTGGGCGGGTGTGGCGGCGGCCGCAGCGGCCGGAATCGCAGTGGGCGTCGTGTTCGCGGCCGTCGTGGTGTACGCGGGAGCCAACCAGATCATCGCCGGCGCCGCCGTGACGCTCGGCTGCGTGGGGCTCACCGGCACGATCTATCGGCAGGCGTACGGCAGCGCCGGAGCCGGGCTCTCGCTGCCGACGCTCGTGGCGTGGCCGGTGCCGCTGCTCTCGCGGATTCCCCTCGTGGGCCCGAGCATCTTTGCGCAGCCGGCGACGACGTATTTGGCCTTCGTCGCGGTGCCGGTCATCGCGTGGTTCCTCTACCGCACGCGTCCGGGCCTGGCACTCAGGGCCGTGGGGGAGGCGCCGGGCGATGCGCGAGCGGCCGGGGTGCGGGTGCGCGCGATCCGTTTCTGGGCGACGGTCTTCGGGAGTGCGCTCGCGGGCGTTGCGGGAGCGAGCCTGGTGCTGGCACAGGTGGGGACGTTCGCTGAGAACATGACGGCGGGCCGAGGTTATGTCGCGATCGCCATCGTGGTGCTCGGCCGCTGGCATCCGGTTGGGGTGGCGGTGGCGGCTCTCCTCTTCGGCGCGGCGACCGCGCTGCAGTTCGTGCTTCAGGCGCTCGGGCTCAACGTGCCCTATCAGCTCTTCCTCACGCTGCCGTACCTGCTCACGCTCTTCGCGCTTGCGGGCGCGGTGGGGCGGGCGCGGGCGCCGGTCGATCTGGGGCGGGATCTCGCGATGGATTGAGCAGCGCGCCGCGCGGCACCCGGTCAGCGTGCGCGGGCGGCCTCGGCCCTGAGCTCGTCGCGCGCAGCGGAGATCATCGCCTGCACCCGCGCCTTGAGCGCCGGCACGTCGCGGTTGGCCAGCCCCTCGGTCTCGACCGGCGGAAGCACGCGCACTTCCGCCACGGAGCGGCCGAGGCGCCAATCCTTTTTCGGCAACGCGGTGCCGGTGCCGGAGAGGGCGAGCGGCAGGATGGGAACCTTGGCGCTGATCGCGAGCCGGAATGCGCCGTCCTTGAAGGGCAGCATCTCGCCGTCCGTCGACCGGGTGCCTTCGGGAAAGATCATCACCGAGACGCGGTTCTTGAGCACGCCGCGGGCGTTGTGCAGCGCCTCGAGAGCGCTCCGTCCTTCGCCGCGGCGCACCGGGATGTCTCCCGCGACGCGCATGAGCCAGCCCAGCACCGGCCACCGGAACATTTCCGCCTTCGACAGCCACTTCATTTCCCATGGCAGGTGACTGATGAGCAGGATGTCGGCGAAGGATTCGTGATTGGAGACGACGACGTAGGGGCGGCGCGGATCGGCGGGCGGCGTGCCGGAGCAGCGGAACCGCCAGAGCGGATTGAGCGTCGCCATGATGACGCCGATCTTTCGGAAGAGCAGGCCGACCGTGTACCGCCCCGGATCGGAGCGCGCGGTGATCAGGCGGACCGCGGCCATGAGCGGCAGCCAGAGCACGACGCAGGTGCCCAGCACGAGCCACGCCCAGACGGAGAATATGGATTGCCAGACGCGCGCCATGCGAGGTCTCGGCTGCGGGGTGGCCGGCGGGCGGCAGGTTCATACGCGCAAGGGCCGGCGGCGCGGCCGGGTGCGCCAGCGCACAGTCCGCGCGGCGGCCGCGGCGTAACCTTACCGCGGCTCCTCGCTCAGAGACAAGGGTACGCCGTGGAATCGATGCCGCGCTCGTCGCTCGAACCGCCGGTCGAGGCCGGCCCGACGCCCACCGGGCCGGAGCCGAATCTGCACAAGCTCAGCACCGCGCTGCGCGACCGGGTCGAGGTGCGCTCGCTCGCGATCACGGGACTCTTCGTGCTCGCGGCGTTCTACACGCTCTACTTCGCTCGTGCGTTCTTCCTGCCGGTCGTGTTCGCGATCCTGCTCGACTTCCTGTTCAGTCCCGTCCTCCGCATCCTCAAGCGCGGGCGGATTCCGGAGCCGGTGGGAGCGGCGCTCGTGATCCTCGGCCTGCTTGGCTTCGTGGGTGCGGGTGCGTACTCGCTGGCCCAGCCGGCCCGCAGCTGGGTGTCGCGGGCGCCCGCCAGCATGGAACAGATCCGGGGCAAGCTCCGCCTCATCCGCCGCCCCGTGCAGGAAGTGAGCCGGGCCGCCGAGCAGGTGGAGAAGGCGGCGAGGGCCCCGGCGTCGGAATCCGGGCCAGCGGAGGTCGTCGTCAAGGGGCCGACCGCCGCGGAGCGTCTCTTCGGCACGACGCAGACCATCGTCATCGGCGCGATCGAAGTGCTTATCCTGCTCTATTTCCTGCTCGCCGCCGGCGATCTCTTTCTCCAGAAGATGATCAACGTGCTGCCGAGCTTTGGGGACAAGCGGCGTGCGGTGGAGATCGCGCGGGAAACGGAGGCGTCGATCTCGACCTATCTCGTGACGCTCACACTGCTCAACGTGGGCGAGGCCCTCGCCGTGACCGGCGCGATGTACCTCGTGGGCGTGCCGAACCCGCTGCTCTGGGGCGTGCTGGCCGGGCTCGTGGAGTTCATTCCTTATATCGGGCCCACGGTATTGCTGCTCGTTCTGGCGGCCGCCGGGCTTACCACGTTCGATACGCTGGGGCACGCGCTGCTCGTGCCGGGCGCGTACCTCGTGGTGAATTTCGTGCAGTCGAATCTGGTCTCGCCGCTCATCATGGGGCAGCGGCTCACGCTCAATCCGGTGGCGATCTTCATCGGGCTCGCATTCTGGTGGTGGATCTGGGGCGTGCCCGGCGCGTTCATCGCGGTGCCGCTACTCGCGACACTCAAGATCTTCTGCGATCACATCGAGACGCTCGCGCCGATCGGGGAGTTTCTCGGCAGATGACGGTAAATGGGCCACGGATTGTCGATGGCGGATGAACGCTGCCGCGTGACCGACGAAGAATTGCGGGCGCTGGGCACGCTCGCCGACCGGGTCGTTTGCGCCAGGGTGCGGCTGCACCGCGGCGAGGGCGGACGCCTGCGCCGCGCGCTGCGGCGCGCTGTTCTGGGTGCGAGCGGCGGCCGCGCCATCGCACTCGGCAACGACGTCTTCCTGTCCGACGCGTGCTGCCGCTCGCTCCCGGTGCTCGCGCACGAGCTCACGCACTGCGCGCAGTACCACGCGTGGGGGCCGCTTCGCTACTTCGCCCGCGCGCTCGCCGATCGCGCGCGCGAGGTCCGCCACCGCCTCGGCCGGGGCCCGAGCCCGTACGACTACGCCGGGGATTGCGCGGCGCATGGCCCGCGGCCGTTCGAGACATACGGGATGGAGCAGCAGGGACAGATCGTGGAGGATTGCTTCCGCGGCGATCCGCTGGCGCGCGAGCTGTCGCCCTACCGGCCGCCTGAGACGCGGGCCGCCCGCACCGCCGAGCCGATCGCGTCGGCGAACGCATCGACGTCCGGCTCCGAGGTATCGAACGACGTCATCCAGCGGACCTCCGACGTGCGCTCGTTCCACACGTAGAACCTGAACGTCTGCTGCAGCAGCTGCACGGCCGCCGCCGGCACGATGGCGAAGACGGCGTTGGCCTCGACCGGCTGCGTGATGGTGATGTCCTCGACGGCCGACGCACGCTCCGCGAGCCGCCGCGCCATGGCGTTGGCACAGCGCGCGTTGCGGAGCCAGAGGTCGTCCGTGAGCAGCGCCTCGACCTGCGCCGAGACGAAGCGCATCTTCGACGCGAGCTGCATTCCCTGCTTTCGGAGGGCGGGAAAGTCGCGCGCCAGCGCCGGGTCGAAGAGCACCACCGCTTCGGCCGCGAGCCCGCCGTTCTTGGTCCCGCCGAACGAGAGCACGTCAACACCGACGTCCGCCGTGAGCGCGCGGAGCGGCAGCCCGAGACCCGCCGCGGCGTTCGCAAGCCGGGCGCCATCCATGTGCACCCGAAGCCCGTGTGCCCGCGCCGCGTCGCTGATGGCGCGCAGCTCGGCCGGCGTGTACACCGTGCCATACTCGGTGGCTTGGGTGACGGAGACGACGCGCGGCATCACCTGGTGCGGATAGTTGACGCCCTGCACGCGGGCGGCCACGTCCTCGCCGGTGAGCTTGCCGCCGCGTGAGCGCACCGGAAGCAGCTTGCTGCCGGTGAAGCGCTCGGGCGCGGCGCACTCGTCCTCTTCGATATGGGCGATGTCGGTGCAGATCACCCCCTGGTATGGCGCGAGCATGGTCGAGAGGCCGAGGACGTTCGCGGCGGTGCCGCCCCAGACGAAGAACACCTCGACCTCTGGCCCGAACTGCTCGCGTACGCGCGCCGCGGCCCGCGCGGTGACCTCATCGTCGCCGTAGGCGGGCGCGCGGCCGGCGTTGGCGCGGGAAAGCGCGTCGAGCACGAGCGGATGCACGCCCGCGGTGTTGTCGGACGCGAAGTCCTTCACGCCGGAGTACGCGCGTCCCAGAGAGCGAAGATGTTGCCGTCGGGATCGGCGATCATGGCCATAATGCCGAACTCCTGCTGAGTCGGCTCGGCGATGAAGCGCACGCCGCGCGCGTGCAGCCGCTCACAGAGCTCGACCAGCTCCGGTACATGGAAGGTGACGCCGGTATGTCGCCCCACGAGCGCCTTGGCGTCCGCGTGCACGGCCGGGTGCACGCCCAGGTGCGGCTCCTCGTCGAGAAACTCGGCGCCGAACGCACCGCGGCGAGCGAGGGTGAGCCCCAGGTCCTCCTCGTAGAATTTGATGGCGCGGTCAATGTCGTGCACGAACACGGCCACGCTGTGCATGGCGCGGATCATCGGGGTGGGCCCAGTGCGGCGGCCAGATCCTCGACCAGATCGTCGGCATGCTCGAGCCCGACCGAAACGCGCAGGAGCCCTTCGGGTGCGCGGGTGCGCGGGCCCTCGACGGACGCGCGGTGCTCGATCAGGCTTTCAGGGCCGCCGAGACTGGTCGCGCGGGTGAACAGGCGGAGGCGGCCGGTGAGCGCCATCGCCTCGGCACGGCCGCCGCGCACCTCGAACGAGAGCATTCCGCCGAAGCCGCCGGTCATCTGTCGCCTCGCAACGGCGTGGCCCGGATCAGCGTCGAGCCCCGGGTAGTGCACGGCCGCCACCGCCGGATGCGCCGCGAGGCAGCGCGCCACCGCGAGCGCGTTGGCCGAGTGCGCCCGCATGCGCCATGGCAGCGAACGGATGCCGCGCAGCACGAGCCAACAGTCAAAAGGCGATGCGACCGCGCCACCCTTGGTCTGGACCAGCCGGATCCGCTCAAAGAACGCGTCGTTTTCCCGGGCGACGAGCGCGCCGCCCAGCACGTCGCTGTGACCGCCCAGGTACTTGGTCGTCGCGTGCATCACGAGATCGGCGCCGAGCTCGAGCGGCCGGGTGAGGAGCGGCGTGGCCCAGGTGTTGTCGCACGCAACGCGCGCGCCGGCCCGGTGCGCCACATCGGCGATGGCCGCGACATCGGTGATGCGCATGAGCGGATTCGACGGCGTCTCGAGCCACACGAGGCGCGTCGTGGGACGCGCGGCGCGCGCCAGCGCAGCCGGGTCGGTCATGTCGACTTCGGTGTGCTCGAGCCCCCACCGCGCGAAGAGATCCTCCAGCAGCTTGAGCGTGCCGTAATAGACGTCCTGCGGCACCAGCACGTGGTCGCCGGGAGCGAGGGCCTGGAAGACGGCCATGGTCGCCGCCATGCCGGAGGAGAACGCGGCGGCCGCGGCGCCCGCCTCGAGCCGGCAAAGGCACTCCTCGAGCGAGTGCCGGTTGGGATTGGCATCGCGCGCGTACACGTAGCCGCCGGGGTAGGAACCGTCGGCGGCGCGCTCGAACGTGGTCGAGAGGTGGATCGGGAGCGTCACGGCCCCGGTTGCCGGATCGGCGCGCTGCCCGGCGTGCACGGCGAGCGTCTCGAATCGCATGGTCGCTCAAAGAATGTGAGAGAGTCCCGCAAGATACCTGACCAGGAAGGCCGCGCCCACCACGGCCGCGACGGCGAGCAGCAGCACCGCAATGAGCACCGCGGCCACGAGCCGGCGGCTCGGCGCGCGCGCCTTCTCGGGCTGGCCCAGATGCCGGCGCAGGAGCGCCAGGTTCATCGCGTCGGACTTCCATGCGAAGTCGAAGAGATCACCGATGCCGGGCACCGAGCCCACGATGGTATCCATCGCGATGTTGCCGAGCATCCTGAGGAGCATGCTGCGCGAAACGCCGAAGCGCGCGGCCTCGACCACGATCCAGCCCGAGATCGCCGCGCCGATCGCGTCGCCTACGCCCGGCACGAGGCCGAGCAGCGGATCGAGGCCGATGCGGAAGCGGGTGAAGGGGATGCGGACGGCGTTGTCGAGCAGCCAGCTTGCGCGCTCGAGGCGCTGGTATCGACGCAGCTCGGGGGCGCCGAGCGCGGGGGGCGCTTCGGCAGGCTCGGGCACTATGCGGAGGACGATGCGGCCGGCGCCGGGCCGGCGGGGAGGTGGCGCACCATCAAATGGTCGTCCTGCTCCTCGTCGCCGATGCGGAACTTGACGCTGCCGGCGATGGAGAAGCTCGATTTGCCGTAGAACGCAATCGCGCGCGCGTTCTGTTGCCAGACGGTGAGCCAGAGCAGGGCGCCGCCGCGCGCGGCCGCGTGCTCGACGGTCGCCCGCATGAGCGCCTGCGCGATGCCGCGCCCGTGCCACGGGCGGTCCACGTAGAAGCGTGCGAGCTGAACCGGGGCGCCGGGCGCAAGAGCCGGCCCGGGCGACGGCCATGCGGGCGAGGGCAGCGCAGGCGATGTGCGTGAGGGCAATGCGACCGGCGGCGCGCACCCGTCGCGCAGCAGGGCGAAGCCCGCGAGCGCGCCGCCCAATTCGACGAGGAGACAGCTGTTCCGCGGATCGGCCAGCTCGGCTGCCTGCTGGCGCTCGCCGTAGTTCTGGGCGACGTAGCCGTCGACATTCACCCCGGGCATGTCGGCCGCGTACGTCTCGACAAACGTGCGCGCGCCGAACTCGGCGAGACGTTGCGCGTCGGTCGGTTCGGCCGCGCGGATCACCGGCGTGGACGCCACGCTCTCGAGCGCCGCGCGGACGTTGCGCCGCATCCCAGCGAGTCCGGCCCGCTCGAGCGGCGTGTCGCCGAAGCGCTCGGCGAACTCTGACTCGTCCATCCGCTCGAATATGTCCGGATCGAGCTCGCTCGCGGCGATACGCGGACGGAATTCGGCCACGCCGGTCTCCGTCGCGAACCGCTCGTTCCAGGGACATACGTCGTTGCAGATGTCGCAGCCGAACGCCCACCCCGAGAGCCGCCCGGTCAGGCCGGCCGGAATGGGGCCCTTCTGCTCGATCGTGAGATAGGAGATACACCGCGTCGCATCGAGCACGCGCGGCTCGGCAAGCGCGTTCGTCGGGCACGCATCGAGGCAGCGCGTACAGCTGCCGCAGCGGTCCATCTCATAGGGAAGATCCGGCTCGAGCGGGAGGTCGGTGCATACCGAGCCGATGAAGAAGAACGAGCCGGCGTCCGACCGGATGAGCATCGTGTTCTTGCCAATCCAGCCGAGCCCGGCACGCTGCGCCAGCTCGCGCTCGGGCACGGGGCCGGCATCGGCAAAGCAGCGGGTGAACCCGGCGCCGTGCTCGCGGAGGTATTCCGCCAGCAGCTCGAGCCGGCGCACCGTAGCCCGGTGGTAATCGGTGCCGCGCGCGTACCGCGCGATGCGCGGCGCCCGCGCATCGGACGGGCGATCGGCCGAGTAGTAGTTATCCAGCACCACGACCACGGACCTCGCCGCGGGCGCGATGCGCTGCGGCGCCTTTCGCCGGGCGGCCTGCCGATGCATGTAGCGCATCGTGCCGGCGTAGCCGTTGGCGAGCCAGCGGTCGAGCGCGTCGCCGCGTGCGCTGGGTGCGAGGTCGGTCACGCCGCACGCGATGAAGCCGAGCTCGAGCGCGCGGGCCTTCACGCGCTCCGGCGCCAGCCTCACGGAGCGCTGCGCGTGAGCTCGCGGGGCGTCATCGAGAGCTCGCGGAGCGGCTCGGTCGGCGTGCCGCCCCCGAGCTCGCCCGTGATGAGCCGAGCGCCGCGCCGGTAGGTGAGGTACGACCATGCCCACTCCAGCATGACGAGCACCCGATTGCGGAACCCGATCAGGAAGAAGATGTGGACGAAAATCCAGAGGAGCCACGCGACGAAGCCGCCGAATCCGAGCTTCCAGATATCCGCTACCGCGTGCCCGCGCCCGATCACGGCGAGCTGGCCCTTGTTGAAGTAGTGGAACGGCGGGCGACCAGCCGTGCCGCGTGTCTCGCGCCGGATCAGCTTCGCCACGTACTGGCCCATCTGGATTGCGACGGGCGAGATGCCCGGCAGCGGTTCCGGCGTATCGTGCTGGAAGTGGGCGGCGTCGCCGAGGACGAAGACCTCGGGATGGCCCGGAATGCTGCAATCGGCTTCGACGATGGCGCGGCCCTGGCGGTCGAGCGGCGTGCCGAGCGTCTTGAGCAGCGGACTCGCCATGTTACCGGCGGCCCAGATGACCGTGCGGGTGGGGATGACCTCGTCGCCGGCGCGCACGGACCAGGGCTCGACGTCGCGCACCATGGTGCCGAGCCGCACGTCGACCCGCAGCCGGCGAAGCTCGGCCAGCGCGCGCTCGCTCAGCCTCGGGGGGTAGCTCGCGAGGAGCCGCGGTCCGGCCTCGACCAGCACGACGTGCGCGTCGGGGGGATTGATATGCCGGAAGTCGCGCCGCAGGGCGAAATTGCGCACCTCCGCCACTGCGCCCGCCATCTCCACGCCGGTGGGGCCGCCGCCCACGATCACGAAGGTGAGATACGCCTGCCGGAGCGCCGGCACGGCTTCGCGCTCCGCCTGCTCGAAGGCGAGCAGCACTCGCTTCCGGATCTCGAGCGCGTCCTCGATGCTCTTGAGGCCGGGAGCGAGCGGCTCCCATTCGTCGTGCCCGAAGTACGAGTGCCGAGCGCCGGTGGCGACGATGAGGTAGTCGTAGTCGAGGCTGGTGCCGTTCCCGAGCAACACTTCACGCGCCGCGGCGTCGATCGAGACCACGTCACCCAGCATCACCTCGGCGTTGCGCTGCCGCCGGAGCACCGAACGGATCGGATTCGCGATGTCGCTCGGGTTGAGCGCCGCAGTGGCCACCTGGTAGAGCATGGGCTGGAACAGATGGTGATTGCGCCGGTCCACCACGGTGACACGCACCGGCGCGCCCTTGAGCCCCTTCGCGGCGTACAGTCCGGCGAACCCGCCGCCCAGAATGACGACGTGCGGCCGGCTGTCGATCGAACCCCGCGCAAGCGTGCCGCTCGATATACGGCTCCGCGCTCCATCACTCGCCCCTATGAGCCTCACAGACCCATCGTCTCCCGGCGCCAGCGGGCAAAGCGGATGACGTCGTCCGCCGGCGGCACCGCATTGTCATCTCCGTAAGCGGTGTGCATGCGCCACCGCAGGTACGTCCGGTCCGGCAGCGGAAGCCATGGCGCGCGCTCCCACCAGTCTCGCCGCCGGAAAGCCCACGCCGTCTTGAGCAGATCCGCCGCCAGCCTCGGCCGGATGGCCGCATGCCCGGCCAGGCGCAGCGTGAGCGCGGTCCAGGACGCTCTCATGGCCTTAAGATAATCCCGTCGCGTGGGGTATATTCCGCACCCTATGGTTGCCGCTCCGCTGCATGCGCCCCGGCGGCGGCAGTACCGGGACGACTTCCCGATCTTCCGCCACTCGGTCTATCTCAACAGTTGCTCGCTCGGCGCGCTCTCGCGCCGGTCGCGCGAGCGGGTAACCGACTACCTCGACCTCTGGGAGCGGCACGGCGCCGCGGCATGGTACGAGATCTGGTGGTCGGCGCTCGCCGATCTCCGGGGGGGCTACGCCCGCATGGTCGGCGCCCGTGCGGCGGACGTGGCGCTGCACCCGAACATTTCGTCCACGCTCACCGCCGTCGCCGAATCGCTCGACTACCGACTTCGCCCGCGAGTCGTGGTGACGAGCCTCGACTTCCCCACGATCAGCTATCAGTGGCTCGCCAAGCGGAGCGAGGGTGTGGACGTGGTGGTGGTGGAGAGCCCGGACGGCAACGAGGTGCCGCTCGACGCGATCGAGCGCGCGGTCGATGGGCGCACCGCGCTCGTCGCCACGAGCCACGTCTTCTTCACCTCGGGCGCAGTCCAGGATGTCGCCGCGCTCGCCCGCATCGCGCACCGTCGCGGCGCGCTGCTGCTGGTGGATGGCTACCAGGCCGTCGGGCAGGTGCCGGTCGACGTGGCGGCGGCAGGCGTCGACTTCTACTGCGCCGGCGGACTCAAATGGCTGCTCGGCGGGTCGGGGATCGCGTTTTTGTACGTACGGCCCGATCTCGTGCAGGAGTTCGCGCCTCGGGCTGCCGGCTGGTTCGGCGACCGGGACCAGTTCCGCTTCGATTCGCGCGCGTTGCACCCGCACGACGACGCCCGCCGCTTCGAGGCGGGCACGCCGGCGGTCGCGTCGGTGTACGCGCAGCTCGGCGGGCTCGAAGTGCTCGAGGACGCGGGACCGGATGAGGTGCGCCGGATCACCGGCGAGCTGACCGACGATCTGGTTGAGCAGGCGCGCGCGGCGGGCCTCGCGCCGAAGGTGGCGGCGAGCGCCGCGGCGCGCTCCGCCATCGTGATGCTGCCGCGCGTCGATCCCGCCGCCGACGTGCGGCGCCTGGCCGAGGCTGGCATCGTGGCCGACGCGCGGCCCCGCCACGTCCGGGTCTCGCCGTACTTCTACAACGTGCGCGACGACCATCTCGCGCTGCTGGAGCTGCTCACGTCATGACCGCGAACAAGATGACCAACACGCCGTTCCGCGCGAGCGGCGATAACCGGCGTCCGACCGAGGACGAGGAGCTGCTCGACAGCCGCCAGCCCGCCGAGCGGCCGGACGCGCTCCGGAAGACCGATCCGTGGCGGGTGCTCCGCATCATGGGCGAGTTCGTCGAGGGGTTCGACAGCCTTGGCGACGTGCAGGACGGTGTGACCATCTTCGGCTCGGCGCGCACGCTGCCGGCCGACCCGCATTACGGCGCCGCGGTCGAGACCGCGCGGCTCCTGGCTCAGGAGGGCATCCCCATCATCACTGGCGGCGGCCCCGGGATCATGGAGGCGGCCAACCGGGGCGCGATCGAGGGTGGGGGGCTGTCGATCGGCTGCAACATCGAGCTGCCGTTCGAGCAGGGGACCAATGCCTACGTCACGCGTGCGATCAACTTTCGTTTCTTCTTCGTCCGGAAGATGATGTTCGTGAAGTACTCGACCGCGTTCGTGGTCTTTCCCGGGGGCTACGGGACGCTCGACGAGCTGTTCGAGGCATTGACGCTCATCCAGACCGGGAGAGTCAAGCACTTTCCGGTCGTGCTCTTCGGCCGTACGTACTGGAGCGCGTTGGTCAACTGGCTGAACCACACCGTGGCGGCGGAGCGGAAGATCAATATCGGCGACCTCGAACTCTTCCACGTCACCGACGATCCCGCCGAAGTGCTGCGAATCGTGACCCGGGCGCGCGCCGCCAAGGATTGAGGATGCGATCGTGACCCGCCCATCCGCGCAGTACCTCCGCGGCCAGCGGATCGAGCCCCGCGCGGTGACGGGCACCGAGACGGCGGCCGACCTCATCGACAACGCGTTCCTCGCGTACAACGCGGGGCGGCTGCGCGAGGGCTGCCAGCTCTTCGTCGAGCGCATGCTGGCACCGGACGCCACCGTCGGCATGAGCCTCACCGGCGCGATGACGCCGGCCGGCCTCGGCATGAGCTGCCTGGTGCCGCTCATGGAGGCGGGGTTCGTCGATTGGATCATCTCGACTGGCGCCAATCTGTATCACGACGCCCACTTCGCGCTGGGCCTCGCGATGCACCGCGGCACGCCCCACGCGGACGACGTGGAGCTGCGCGACCACGGCGTGGTGCGGATCTACGACATCTTCTTCGACTACTCGGTGCTGCTCTCGACCGACAAGTTCGTGCGCGAGGTATCAGCGCGCGAGGAGTTCCAGCGTCCGATGGGCACGGCCGAATATCACTGGATGCTCGGCGGCTACCTGCTGGAGCGCGAGCGCGCGGTGGCCGCGGCGCGCCGCTCGGTGCTCGCCGCCGCGCATGATCTGGGCGTTCCGATCTACACCAGCTCCCCCGGCGACAGCTCCATCGGCATGAACGTGGCCGAGCAGGCGCTGGCGGGCAGCAAGCTCCGGTTCGACGTGAGCGCCGACGTGAACGAGACGGCGGCCATCGTGCTCGAGGCCAAGCGGAGCGGCGGCAAGAGCGGCTGCCTCATCGTAGGTGGCGGCAGCCCCAAGAACTTCATGCTCCAGACTGAGCCGCAAATCCAGGAAGTGCTCGGCATTGACGAGCGGGGCCACGACTACTTCCTGCAGATGACCGATGCGCGCCCCGATACGGGCGGACTTTCCGGCGCCACGCCGGCCGAGGCGGTGAGCTGGGGGAAGATCGATCCCGATCAACTTCCGGGCACGGTGGTGGTCTATGTCGACAACTCGGTCGCGCTCCCGCTTCTCACCGCGTACGCGCTCAACCGGCACGAGCCGAGACAGCTCAAACGGCTCTACGGCCGGCGGGACGCGATGCTCGCGCGGTTGATCGAGGAATATCGGGCGGCGCTCGCGTTTCGTGACCGGCGCGCCGACGAGTCGATGGCGGATGCGGAGGCAGCAGCGGGGGAACACCCGTGACCTGGTACCGGTGGTACGCGCTCGGGCTCCTCTCCGTCCTCAACATCCTCAATTACGTAAGCCGCAACATCCTCTTCGCGCTCTTCGAGCCGATCAAGCGCGACTTGGCGCTCACCGATACACAACTCGGCTGGCTCGCGTCGGCGTACGTGCTGGTGTTCTCGATAGCGGTGTTGCCGTTCGGCGTGGTAAGCGACCTCCGGTCGCGCCGCGCGGTGGTGGTAGGCGGCGTGGCGCTCTGGAGCACCGCGACGGTGCTGAGCGGGTTGGTGGAGGGATTCGGCCAGCTCTTCGTTTGCCGCGCTGCGGTGGGCATCGGCGGGGCCGCTTTTCTTACAGCCGCTACCTCACTCGCGGCCGACTACTTCCCCGGCAAGGGCCGCGCGCTCGCCATGGGCGTGCTGGCCGCGGGCCTTGCACTTGGCGGCGGCCTGGCGTATTGGCTCGGCGGCCATCTCGAGGTGATCTATGGCTGGCGCGCCGCGCTGATGGCGGTCGGGCTGCCGGGGTTCGCCGGCGCGGTGCTGGCGGCGCGGCTTGCGGAGCCGGTGCGGCCTCCGGCCGCAATGCCGCTGCGCGAGTACCTGCGGAGCCTGGGCGTCGGCGCGTCGGCCGTGCTCAGCCAGTGCATCCCGCTCGCGGTCGGCGTTGCGATCGGCACCGTGGCCGCCGTGGTCCTCGATCGGGTCTACGGCGCCACGTCCAAGGCGGACGTCGCGGCACTCGGCGCCGCAGTGGGAATCGGGCTCGCGCTCAACATCCGCTCGTGGGTGAAGCAGAGCCGGGCCGCGGCGCGCGCGGGCAAGCTCGTGCCGGTGCAATCGGGCGAATCATATGTCCCGGCGATGTTGGGCACCGCGGCCGGCGGCCCCGGCCCGCTGGGCGACCTCATGCGCGCCGCGCAGGCGGTGCTCCGCACGCCGACGCTGGTCTACGTGTTCATCGCGGGCGCGCTGGTCTCGTTCGGGCTCAACGGACTGCTCGCCTGGGCACCCTCGCTCGTGGCGCGCGTGTTCGGGCTCACGGCCGGCGCCTTTGCCGACCTGCTGGGCGTGCCCGGACTCGCGGCGGGCATTCTGGGCTCGATCGCCGGCGGCCTGCTGGCCGACTGGATGCGGCGATACACCGACCGGGGCCGCGCGCTCACCGTGTCGATAGGCTTGCTGATCGGCGGACCGCTCGCACTCTGGCTGCTCGGGATCCGCGACCTCGACGTGTTCGTGCCGGTCTTCTGCGCGGCGTTCTTCTTCCTCACGTGGTTCAACGGGCCGATCACCGCCGTCATTTTCGACGTGGTGCCGGCGCGGATCAGCGCGACCGTTGTGGGGGCGTATCTTCTGTTCATTCACCTCGCGGGCGACACGATTTCGTTTCCGCTCATTGGCGCGCTCTCGGATCGATTCGGGATCGAGCGGGCGGTGTTCCTGCTGCCGGCGGTGGCGGTGGTGGGCGGGATCCTGATGCTCGCCGCCGCGCGTACGGTGGGATCGGACATGCGGCGCGCGCGGGCGCAGGAGGAAGCGACGAGCGGCCGGGTGCTCAGGCCGAGTCCGCCGTCCAGTTCTGCAGCGTGAGGCCGGGGACGTGATCGTCCGGCCGTCCGCTTGCAACTCATTGTCAGAGACCTTGCAGATAACTCGTGACCTCTCGGGTCGCGATCTCGCGCGTGCGCCGCTACGGATACGTGGTCACGCGCGAGACGCTCGAAGGTCTGCTCGGCCCAGTGCTTGGCGCCGCTCTATGCAGAGATCTGCACGATCTGGCGATAGGTGCTACGGCTCTGGCCGTCGCGCTCGAGCTCGACCACGCCCTCGCGTCTCACCTCACAGGCCTGTAGCTTTCCGGGCCGGCCTGCTCCGCCGCTATTCGACCCCATCCAAGACGCACCGGAAGCGGCGCCAGCGCTGTGCTGTCCGCCGGTCTACACGTGCAGCCGCCCTACCGCGCGTTCCGATACACCAGATCCAGCAACTCCTCGTACATTGCCTCCGCGCGTTCCGGCTCGCCCGAGCGGATGGCCGTGCTCGCGCAGTGGCGCAGGTGATTGTGCAGGAGCGCGCGGCCGGCGCCGCGGAGCGCCTCCTGCACGCTCGACACCTGGGTCAACACGTCGGCGCAGTAGCGCTCCTCCTCCACCATCCGCTGGAGCCCACGCACCTGCCCCTCGATCCGGCGCAGCCGAGTGAGCACCGACTGCTTCACGTCCGGATCGAGTGCCACGGCGTGCGTGCCATCGCCCGGGCGGAGGTCCGCCGCGCAGGGACACGCCGGGATCGTCGAGTCCGACATCGCTCAGCTCCTCAGTCTCAGGCTGTTGGTCACGACACTCACGCTGCTCACCGCCATCGCCGCGGCCGCGAACGCCGGCGTGAGCTGTACGCCGAAGGCCGGGTATAGCACGCCCGCCGCGATCGGAATGCCGATCACGTTGTAGATGAACGCCCAGAAAAGATTCTGCTTCATCACCCGCAGAGTCCGGCGCGAGAGCGCCACCGCATCCGCCACGCCGCCCAGATCGCCGCGCATGAGCGTGACGGCGCTGGTCTCCATCGCGACATCGGTCCCCGTGCCGATGGCGATGCCCACGTCCGCGCCCGCGAGTGCCGGGGCGTCGTTGAGCCCGTCGCCCACCATCGCCACGACGTTGCCTTTGGCGCGGAGCCGCTCCACCTCCGCCAGCTTCCGGTCCGGCAGCACCTCGGCCACGACCCGGTCGATACCGACCTGGCGGGCGACGGCGTCGGCAGTGCGGCGGTCGTCGCCGGTGAGCATGACCACGGCGAGCCCCATGCCGCGAAGCCGCGCCACGGCATCGCGGCTCGTGGGCCGGATCGGGTCCGCGATCGCCACGACTCCCGCCAGCCGGCCATCCACCGCGACGTAGACCGGTGTCGCTCCATCCTCCGCCATCGCGGCGGCGTGCACGTCGAGCGGGGTCAGCTCCGCGGCCGTCTCCTCGATCGACCGCGCGGCCTTCGCGTGCTCCTCCGCAAGCGACCGGTTGCCCAGCACCACATCGTGCCCCGCAACCCGTCCCACAACCCCTCGCCCCGGCTCGGCCGCAAACCGCTCCGGGTCCTCCAGGGCGAGCCCGCGTTTGCGCGCCGCGGCGACGATTGCTTCAGCCAGCGGGTGCTCGCTCAATTGCTCCAGCGACGCCGCGAGCCGGAGCCCTTCGTCGTCCAGCTCGATTCGGGTCACCGCCGGCCCGCCTTCCGTAATCGTGCCGGTCTTGTCCAGCACCACCAGGTCGACGTCCCCAGTGCGCTGCAGCGCTTCGCCGCCGCGGATGAGCACGCCGAGCTCGGCGCCTCGGCCGGTGGAGACCATCACCGCGGTCGGTGTCGCGAGCCCCATGGCGCATGGGCAGGCGATGATGAGCACCGTGACCGCCGCAACGAGCGCGTGCAGGTGCCGAGGTGCCGGGCCCAAGTCGAACCAGATGACGAACGTGGCAATCGCGATCGAGATCACCACGGGGACGAACACCGCCGAGATCCGGTCGGCGAGGCGCTGGATGGGGGCCTTGGAGCCCTGCGCCTCGCGCACGAGGCGGATGATGCGCGACAGCACCGTGTCGGCGCCCACGCGAGATGCGCGGATGCGGAGCGCCCCGTTCCGGTTGATCGTGGCCCCGGTGACCTCGCTCCCGGCGGACTTCGCCACCGGCAGCGGCTCGCCGGTGAGCATCGATTCATCCACCGTGCTGGTGCCGTCGAGCACGACGCCGTCCGTCGGGATCCGCTCGCCGGGCCGGACCAGGAGCTCATCTCCAACCCGCACGTCGGCCAGCGGCACCTCCAGCTCGGCGCCGCCGCGCACCACCCGCGCGGTATCGGGCCGGAGTCCGATGAGCCGCCGGATCGCATCCGAGGTGCGGCCCTTGGCGCGCGCCTCGAGCAGGTTGCCCAGGAGAATGAGCGCCACCACCCACATCACGACCTCGAAGTACACGTGAGGCACGAGCCCGCGGGCGCGCACCCACTCCGCCCCCACCGTCATGAAGACGCTGAAGACGAACGCGGCTCCGGTCCCGACCGCAATGAGCGTGTTCATGTCCGCGCTGTGGTGCCGGAACGCCGCCCACGCACGGGTGTAGAAGTGCCGGCCGCTCCAGAACACCACGGGCAGCGTGAGCGCCAGGAGGAACCAGCGGCCCAGCTCGGCCGAGGGCCCGCTCTGGTTTTCCATGAGGGGCATGCCCATGCCGGCCGCCAGCACGGCGATGGCGATCGTGACCCAGAACTTGAGTCTGAGGTCGGCCGTCTCCCCGGCGCGCTCCGCATCCTGCGCTTCCATGAGCGACTCGATGCTCGCCTCGGGGCGGGGCAGCTCGGCGCCGTAGCCGGTGCCCCGAATCGTCTCGACCAACCGCTCGGGCGACACCGCCCTGGGGTCGTAGTCCACCCGCGCCGTGCCCGTCATCAGGTTGACGGCCGCGCGCTCGACGCCCGGCGTCTTTTCGAGGGTGCGCTGCACCCGGGCGCTGCACGCCGCGCACGTCATCCCGCCGACGGGGATCTCGCACGTTTCCGCCATGCTCAGCTCTCCGCCTCCTCCGCGATGATCTTTCCTCGCACCATCCCCATGCCGCACTCGAAGCCGTAGCTCCCGGGCGCGCGCGGGGTGAACTCGACGCTCGTGGTCTGGCCGGTGGGGAGAAAGCGCCGGATCCCGAACTCGGGCAGCACCACTTCTTCGGTGCAGGAGGATCGGTCAGTTCGATGGAAATCGAGCTGCACCGGCTCGCCCGCGCGGACCCGGATGGCCGAAGGCGAGTACGAGTTGTTCACCTCGATCCGGAAGCGCTGCGGACCGGCTGCGGAACCCGCTGCAGCAGCTTCACCTGCGAGGAGAAAATACCAGTTGACCCAGAGAATGGCGGCGAGGCCGGCGAAGGTGACTACGAGCTCTGCTGTCGTCATGCTGTCCTCCGAGTGCGCTCATTCTGCGGCCGGGGGATAACCGGCTTCCGCGAGTGCGACCTCGATCCGACCTTCCTGGATCACCGACTCGTCGTAGCGGAGCTTGGCGCGCCCGATGTCGACTGAATCGACCTCGACTCCGGGGAGCGCGGAAAGCGTGCGTCGGACGGCCTCCACACAGTGGCCGCAGCTCATGCCTTCGGGATGGAGTGTGAGACTGGTCATCGTGTGCCTCGATCGCTGGGGTTAGCATTCACCGGTCCCGAGTCTAGCATAGGGGGTAGGGGTATGTCAACAGATCGGAAGAGCGATCCCAGGCCGGTCCGGTCGAGCCGGCCTGACATGCCGGCAGTACGCACAGCAGACCCCGCGAACCGCACGGCGCGATTCGCCCTCCTCGTCCGAAAGCTCTTTCAGCCAGTGGGTTAGAGCCGGCTCCGCCTCGGCATGCCTCCTGCTCGACCGCGAGACATGCCCCGCGACGCACAACCCGCCGAGTCGATCCCACTCATTCCGCTGCTCCGGCCCGGCGAAGCCGTGGCCGACCCGGTCGTGCTCGCGACCTGGCACGAGGCGCTCGCGGATTCGGTCTCCCAGGAACTCCCGCACGACCTTCTGGCCCTCTGGCTCTACCCCGCGTCCGGCGGCGTGGTGCTGCTGGGTCCCGAGGCGCTGGCGCAGGATCATCTCGACGTCCCGCTGCCCCGGCCGCGGCTCACGCAGGCTGCTGCCGACGAGCTGGCCGATGTCGTGCGGCGCGCGTATCCCTCGGTCGTGTGCGTGCCGGTGTCGTTCAGCTCGGCCGACGTGGGGCTGTTGCTCGTGGCCGCGCTCCAGCCGGGGCGCTTCGGCGACGCGGAACATGCGCTCGTGGGACGGCTCGCCGAGGCGATCGCGCCGACCTTGAGCCGCGCGGCGTTTCAGTGGACGCCGCCGGGCGCCGTACAGGCGGAGGCTGAGCCCGCGTTGCTGGACGAGGTGGTGGGCGACGTGACGGCGGGATGGACCGAGGCGCGCTCGCCGAAGGACTTCGTTTCGCTGCTCTCGCGCGCGGTGCAGCGCATCGTGCTGCACGACCGGCTCGAGGTGTTGATCCCCGGCCCGGCGCCCGGGCAGCAGTATCGGCTCGGCTCACATGCAGGCGGGCCGCCCTGGGCGGAGCCGTCGCTCATCGTGCCGCGGGAGACGCTCGACTTGGCGGTGCTGGCGGGCCCCGAAGGGCAGGCGGTCGTCGCCGACCTCGCGGTACCCCGTCCCGCGGTGTCCGATGGCGCCGCGCGGTGGCCCGAGGGATTTCTCGCCGAGGAGTTGCCCGAAGGGCAGACGATCCGATCGCTGCTCGTGGTGCGCGTGTGGTCGGGCGGGCGGCTAATAGCGCATCTCCTGGCCGGCGGCGCCGCTCCGGGGCTGTACCAGGCGGAGGATCTCGTGGCTCTCTCCGAGGTGGCGCGGCTGGTGGCGCCTCGGCTCGAAGGGTACGTGCTGAGCTCCCAGCTCTACACGCTGCGCAAGCAGCTCGGGGCGCTTCGAAGCGCGCCGGAGCACCTCGCCCGCATCGCGGACATGCTCGCGACCACACCTCGCTTCGCGGAGGCGACGCAGCGGCTCTCCGAGGAGGTGCGGGCGATGTTTCCCTGCGATGGACTCGCGTTCGCGATCCGCTTGAGCGAGGGAGATCGGGTGGTGATGGTGCCGCCGGGGGAGACGAGGCATCTCGCGGACCTGCCGCTCGTGCCGATTGCGGGAACACCACTCGGAGAACTACTTAGGGGCGACCTTGCGGACGCCATGACGGAGAGCAGCACGGAAACTGTCGTGATGGTGCCCATGCGCGCGGCGGGGCGCGTGCTCGGCGCCCTCGTGCTCGCCGCGCGGGGACGGGGCGCGATCGGCCGCGGGGATGTGCCGCACGCCCAGCAGGTCGCCGATCTCGTGGCACCCTACGTCGAGCTGATGCGGCGGACGGCGATGCTGCCGGCGCCGTTCATACCCGGGTGGAAGCGGGTCGGCTGACGGCCAGTCGGCGCGCCTCCTCCTCCCGTTCCGCTTCGCCGCTCCACCGGAAAAACACTATCCCCATCGCCAGCCAGATGAATGGGTCGGCCGCGAGCTTCATCAGGATGCCCGCGGTCTGCTGGTCTTGCAGCGCGCCGATGCCATAGACCCTTGGCGCCAGCTCGAAGATCGAGTACGCGGGATAGTCCGAGAAGGTGAGGAACGCGGCCGGCGCGGTCGGAATGATCGTGGTCGCGAACAGGTAGCCCATCTTGAGGAGCGGGGCGAGCCGGCTCACGTCGTCGGGTGCTACGACGGGCCACCAGAGGAGAAGCCCCGACGCGAGCCAGGCGAGGTCGATCACCATGTTGCCCAATTGCTGAGCCATGAGCCCGTCCACCAGGCTCGGAACGTGGGTGACGACGATGATGACGTCGTAGCCGATGAGCGCCACGAGAGGCCGCACGGCGAATCGGAGCACGGCGCCGATGGCGCCGCTCCGGGCAAGCCGGCGCCACGACGCGGGCGGCACGCCGAGTAGAAGCAGCGGCGCGGCGACGAAGTTGAGCAGCAGGTACTGCACGGTGTGCACGCTCACCAGGTATCCGGCGCCGAGCGGACCCAGGGGCCAGTCGAGCGCGGCCCAGAGCGTCGCGAGACCCAGCGCAAACGCCACAGTGTTCCAGCCGTTGGCCGCGCCCGGCTCGGCATTGCGTTCGCCGCCGGCCGCGCCGGCCCGCGCGTCCGCCCGGCGTAGCCGGACGTAGCGCCAGAGCACGACCGCGATGAGGAGCCACACGCCGGGGTAGGGTCGCCAGATCCACTCCCATGGCGTCGCACTCGCCGAGCACCACCACTTCATCGCGTCAGTCGTCCTCTCCGTATGGGTGCACCGGGGCCTCGACGGTGAGCGAGCCCGCCCCCTCGAACGTGAGCGTGAGCTGCACCGTGTCGCCCGGCGCGAGCGGCCGAGCGAGGCCACTCAACATGAGATGCGCCGCGCCCGGTGAAAGCACCAGCGATTTCCCCGGCTCGATCGTGAACGGCCCCGCGGGCACCATGCGCATGACGTTGCCGGCGCGGCGCTCCTGGTGCAACGAGACCTGTCGCGCGCCGACGGCCGACACCGAGACGAGCGTAAGCGGCACGGTGCCGGCGTTCCGTACCCGGAAGTACCCGGCCGCGACGTCGGCGCCCGGGGTGGCCAGCACGCGCGCGCCGGTCACGTCCACCAGAGGTCCGGCGGGAGACGCGGCGCTCGATGAGGCGGATGCGGTCACGTTGGCCAGCTTGGGCAGGTCGTGCGCCCAGTCCGATTGTCGGGTGCCGAAGGGATACATGGCGTGCGCGCGATTGTCAGGGGCGTAAGCGATCACGTACGCCGCATGCCCGACGGTGTATTCGGCGGAGTCACCGGTACCGGCGGTGCCGGTGGCCGCGACCGTGCTCGCCGGCGCGGCATCCGCGGAGTCGGCGCCCGGCACCTCGCGCGCGGCCGGCGGCACGCCCGCGGCATCCTCGGCGCGCCGGATATCGTCGTCGGTGCCGGTGAGCCCGATGAACGTGGGGTCGAACCCGTCGAGCCAGCGGCGCAGGTGCTCCGGCGTGTCGCGCGCGGGATCGGTGGTCACGAAGACGACGCGCATGCGCTCGGTCACCCGCGCCGGGAGCTTCTTCATCACGGCCGCGATATTGGCCATGTGCACCGGACAGATGTCGGGGCAGTTGGTGTAGCCGAAAAAGAGCAGCGTGAGATAGCCGTCGGTGCGGGCGCGAAAAGGAAATCGGATGCCGTCGGTAGCGGTCAGAGTGAAGTCGGGCTTCACCCGCGGTGGGATCAGCTCGGTGCCGTAGAGGCCGCCGGGGGAAAGACGTGGATCCTCCGGCTTGCAGCCGGCGGCAGCCACCGCCAGGCCGGCGCCGAGCGCCAGCGCAACGATTCTGGAGATACAAGGTAAAGCGGTCACAGTAGTTCGTGGAATGCGGTTTCGCCGGTCTCGAACATGCGGCGCAGGTAGGGGCGGCAGAGCCCGCACTGTGCGCCGCAGCCGGTCTCCCGCATCAGCGCCTCGAGATCCCACCCGGCGCGCCGCGCGAGCGGGAGCAGCCGCGCGAACGGCATATCCCGGCAGATGCACTTCGAGACGGTGATGGACACGTGCAGTGGAGCTATGGATTGGTCGGCCGGATGTCCAGCTCGCTCACCAGCGCGCGCTCGGGGAGCGCCAGCGCGTGGGCGATCGTGGCGGCGACGTCCTCGGGTTGGAGAATCCGGCTGGGGTCGGACTTGAGAAGGGGATGCCCGCGAATCATTGCGGTGTCGACCGAGCCCGGGCAGACGGCGATCACGCGCACGTTCTCCTTCCGCACCTCGAGCATGAGGGCCCGACTGAAGCCGAGCACGCCGTGCTTGGACGCGGCATAGGCCGAGCCGCCGACGAAACCATGGCGCCCCGCGAGGCTGGCCACGTTCACGATGGCACCGTGGCGGCGCTCCCGCATGCCGGGCAGCACCTCACGCGTCATGAGATAGAGCCCGCGCAGGTTGGTGGCCATCGTGGCGTCCCAGTCGGCGAGCGTCAACTCCTCGAACCGCTTGACGATGGCGACGCCGGCGTTGTTGATGAGCGCATCGACGCAACCGAGTGCCGTGGTGACGGTGGAGACGATCGCGTGCGCATCGGCCTCGCAGGCCACATCGCCCGCGTGTCCGGCCGCGCGGATGCCGGCGGCGCCCAGCTCCTCGACGAGTGCATCCATCTTGGCCCGCGTGCGGGCGCACACGCCCACCTGCCAGCCGCCGTAACCAAGGGCGAATGCGGTGGCGCGACCAATGCCTTCGGTGGCACCGGTGACGAGACAGATGGGCATGCGGGAAGATAGTCGGGCGGACTGGCGGCGGGCCGCCTATCTCCTCCCCGCCAGCTCCCGCTGGATGTGCTCGATCCCCTCCATCAGCTCGCGGTGGCGGCGCTCGGCCTCGTCGGGACGGCGGCCGCGGAAATAGATGGTGCCATTGGGATAGAGGACCGCGTGATCGATTTCATCCAGGTCATCGAAGCCGCGCTCGTGCGCCTTCGCGATGAGCTCGCCGCGGCTGATGTGGAGGCGCGCCAGATCCGATTCCTCGACCCGGCCGCCGTCGATGAGGCACATGTCACCGTCCTCGCGAAAGAGCCGATCGATCGACGGGCCGCGATAGTAGTACCACACCAGTACCCAGTTCACGGTGAGCAGCGCGGCCGCGCCCAGCAGCCCGCCGGTGAGCGAGGTGTCGTTGCCGATGATCGCGTTCTGCACCGTGTTCGACAGCATGAGCAGCAGCACGAAATCGAACGGATTGAGCTGGGCGAGGATGCGCTTGCCCCACCGCTTGAGCCAGACCACCAGCGCCACGTACACCACCACGGGCCGAACCACCTTCTCGACTAGCGAGACCGGCGTGCTCGGCGCGCCGAAGTGGACCAGGTTGTGCCACAGGGTCGGCCAGAACGCGTTGATCATCGAGAGCTCCTCTCAGGCGGACAGGCGGACGGCGGGACAGGCCGTCAGAAACATCGGTGGTACTCGGAGCTCCTGTCCATCTGTCCGTCCGTCCGCCTGTCCGCCCGTGCGCCTAAATTCCGCCATGACCTTCCCCGCGGTGCCCCCGATCGTACGCCGGAATCACGGTCCGCGTAAGCCGGCCGCCGCGCCCCCCACCTGGCGCGAACGCCTGCGCGCCATGCGGCACCTCCCGCGCCTGCTGCGCCTCGTGTGGCACACCGAGCCGCGCTACGTCGCCGGCATCCTCGTGCTCCGGATCGTGCGCGCGGCGGTGCCGCTCGGCGTGCTCTGGATCGGGAAGCTCATCGTGGACGAGGTGGTGGACGCGGTGACCCGGAACGGGGGCCACGCCGACTGGCGCCGGCTTGGCATGCTGCTCGGGACCGAGTTCGCCATCGCGGTGACGGGCGAAGGGCTGAGCCGCCTCTCCGCGCTGCTCGAGAGCCTGCTCGGCGACCTCTTCGCCAACCGCACGAGCGTGGATTTGATGCGCCACGCCGCGATACTCGACCTGGAGCAGTTCGAGGACGCCGAGCTGTACGACCGGCTGGAGCGCGCACGGCGGCAGACGGTGGGGCGCATCGGGCTCTTCACGCTGCTGCTGAGCTCGCTGCAGGACGCAATCACGCTGTTCTCACTCGCCGCGGCGCTCGTGGCCTACGTGCCGTGGCTGCTCGTGCTGCTCGTGCTCGCGGTGCTGCCGTCGCTCCTCGGCGAAACCCACTTTGCCTCGCTTGGCTACTCGCTCCTCTATTCGTGGACGCCGGAGCGGCGCCAGCTCGACTACCTCCGCTACGTCGGCGCGAGCGACATCTCGGCCAAGGAGGTGAAGCTCTTCGGGCTCTCGGATTTTCTCGTGGGGCGCTACGACCGGCTGAGCCAGGAGTTCTACGATGCGAACAAGGCGCTCGCCGTGCGCCGGAGCGTCGTGTCGTCCGCGCTCGCGGTGGTCGGTACGCTCGGCTACTACGCGGCATATGTCGTCATCATCTATCTCACCGTGATCGGCCATCGCGGACCCGCCGGGCTCTTCACCATCGGCGTGCTCACCTTTCTCGCCGGCTCGTTCCGCCAGAGCCGAGATCTCATTCAACGCGTGCTGCTCTCGCTCTCGCAGGTGTACGAGCAGAGCCTTTACCTCGACGACCTGTTCAGCTTCTTCGCGGTCGAGCCCCGCATCCGTGCGAATCCGGGAGCGCGCAAGGTCCCGGTGCCGATCCGGCAGGGCTTCGTCTTCGAGCGGGTGGGTTTTGCCTATCCGGGCTCCGAGCACTGGGCGGTGCGCGGGCTCGACTTTTCGCTGGCCCCGGGCGAGCGGCTCGCGCTGGTGGGGGAGAACGGCGCCGGCAAGACCACGCTGGTGAAGCTCCTCGCCCGGCTCTACGACCCGACCGAAGGGCGTATCCTGCTCGACGGCGTGGACCTGCGGGAGTACGACGTGGACAGCCTCCGGCGCAACGTCGGAGTGATCTTTCAGGACTTCGTGCGCTACGATCTCATCCTGCGGGAGAACATCGCGGTCGGCAACATAGAACGCCGCGAGGACGAGCCCGCGATCGAAGGCGCGGCCGAGCGTAGCCTCGCCGACTCGGTGGCGCGGCGCCTGGCCGATCGCTACGACCAGATGCTGGGGCGGCGGTTCGAGGGCGGGGTCGATCTCTCGGGGGGCGAATGGCAGAAGGTGGCGCTTGCGCGGGCGTACCTGCGCGAAGCGCAACTGCTCATTCTCGACGAGCCCACCGCGGCGCTCGATGCACGGGCGGAATACGAAGTGTTTCTCAGGTTCTCGGAGCTCACGGCGGGGAAGATGGCGGTGCTCATCTCGCACCGGTTTTCGACCGTGCGCATGGCGGACCGGATTCTGGTGCTCCGGGACGGGGAAATCGTCGAGCAGGGGACGCACGAGGCGCTGGTGGCGGAGGGTGGCCTCTACGCGGAGCTGTTTTCGCTGCAGGCGGCGGGGTATCGATAGCGCCGCGTCCGGGGCGGCTCCGGCGCGATGTCGCGCCTAGAAATACGGCCCCCGCATATACGCCGGCCCCCAGTAGGGCGGCATCTGGTAGTAGCCGTGGAGATCCGCCAGGTAATGCTCGTCCACCACCGTCGGGTCGTACCGCGGTGCGGCGGCCACGTGCTCGCGGTGCCGTCCGACCCGCACGTGCTCCGGCGTTACCTCGTCCACCGCTCCGCTCGGGATCAGGAACCGGGTCTCACCCAGCCCAAGAAATCCACCCGACGACACTTGAAGAAACCGCACCCGCCGCTCGGCGGCGTCGATCAACAGATCGTCCACCTCGCCGATCTCCTCGCCGTCCGCATCGAGGACCTTACGGCCCCGGACGTCCCAGACCGGGTTCTCCAGGGCAAGATCGGTGTCGCTCAGGTGCAGCAAGGCACCCGCATCGCCGGCTGATTCCATGGCACGACTCCCTCACGCGTGTCACAGCAAGGTGCTCGCCGCGCGGCGCCGGCAACGTGACCGCCATCACGCTGCGCCTGATTTGACATCGGCGGGCCCGCACCGCAAAATGGAAATTCACCATACCCGAGGAGGTGGCGGCCATGAAGGTCTATGGCTCGAACGCCATCAGGAACGTCGCGCTGGTCGGCCATGGAGGCAGCGGCAAGAGCTCGCTGGTGGATGCCCTGGCCTTCGTCTCCGGTGCGAGCCGCAGACACGGCTCGGTCAAGGACGGCACCGCGCTCACCGACTACTCCCCCGACGAAATCGAACGCCAGCACTCCATCAGCCTGAGTCTCGCGTACGCCGAGTGGCTGGATACGAAGATCAACCTGATCGACACCCCGGGCTATCTCGACTATTTCGGCGAAGTGGTCACCGGCCTTCACGCGGCGGATGCGGCGGTCGTGGTCGTGAACGGCACCGCCGGCGTCGAGGTCGGCACCGAGAAGGCGTACGAGGTGTGCGATCAGCTGCACCTGGCCCGCATCCTGTTCGTCTCCGCGATGGACAAGGAGCACGCCGACTTCGAGCGCGTCTTCCAGGACGTGAAGACGCACCTCACGCCCAAGGTCGTCCCGGTCGAGATTCCCATCGGCGACGGGCACGACTTTCACGGCATCATCAATCTCTTCTCCGGGCACTGCCACTTCTACAAGCACGGCACCAAGACGGGCGAGTACGACGTGGTGCCGGTGCCGCCGGAGTACCAGGCGCGCTTCGACCAGTACACCGAGCAGCTCACGGAGACGGTCGCCTCGACCGACGACACGCTGATCGAGCGCTATCTGGGCGGCGAGCCGATCGCGCGCGACGAGGTGATCCAGGCAATGCACCGCGGCATGCGCGAGGGCGCCATCGTCCCGCTCTTCTGCGGGAGCGCCGAGCTGACCTACGGCGTGCGCGCGCTGCTCAAGAAGATGGTGGAGCTGTTCCCCTCGCCGCTCGAGGCGCCGCTGCCCGAGGGCGCGCCCAAGGACGCGCCGCTCCTGGGCCGCGTGTTCAAGACCGTCTCCGAGCCGCACGTGGGCGACGTGAGCTTCTTCCGGCTCTACGCCGGCGAGCTCAAGAACGGCGACGAGGTCTGGAATGCGGAGCACGAGGTGTCGGAAAAGCTGAATCACCTGTCGGTGCAGCAGGGCAAGGAGCGCATCGAGGTGGAACGGCTCTCGGCCGGCGACATCGGATCGGTCGCCAAACTCAAGAACACGCATACCGGCGACACCTTCTGCCGCCGCGATCACCCGGTGCGGCTCCCGCCGATCCCGTTCCCCGCGGCGGTGGCGACGTCGGCCGTGATCGTGAAGCAGCGCGGCGAGGAGGACAAGCTCGCGGCGGGTCTGCACAAGCTGCACGAGGAGGACCCCACCTTCCATTTCGAGTACAGCTCGGAGCTGGGCCAGACGCTGATTCACGGGATGGGCGAGCGTCACTTCGAGACCATTCTCGGCCGGCTGGCGCGCAAGTTCGGCGTGCACGCGGACCTGGTGCGGCCCAAGGTGGCCTACCGCGAAACGCTCAAGGGGCGCGCGGAGGGCCAGGGCAAGCACAAAAAGCAAACCGGCGGCCGCGGGCAGTACGGCGACTGCTGGATCCGGCTCGCGCCGCAGGCGCGCGGCTCGGGTTACGAGTTCGTCGACAGCATCGTGGGCGGCGTCATTCCCAGCAAGTACATCCCGGCGGTGGACCGCGGCATCCAGGAAGCGGCCGAGCGCGGCGTCATCGCCGGCTATCCGCTGGTGGATTTCACCGCCGAGTGCTTCGACGGATCGTACCACGACGTCGACTCCAACGAGATGTCGTTCAAGATGGCCGGCATCCTCGCGTTCCGGATGGTGGCGCCGAAGGCGCGCCCCGTGCTGCTCGAGCCGCTTTCCGACGTCGAGGTGTGGGCGCCGGAAGACGTGCTGGGCGACGTGATGGGCGACCTGAGCTCACGCCGCGGGCAGATCCTCGGCACCGAGCAGGATGGGCGGCTCACCAAGGTGCGGGCGATCCTGCCCGAGGCGGAGCTCTACCGATACTCCACCACGCTGCACTCGATCACGCACGGGCGCGGCACCTATCGGCAGGCGTTCCGCGGGTACGCCGAGGCGCCACCGGAGGTGGCGGCCAAAGTCGCCGAGGAGAATCAGAAGGAGCACGCGGCCGCGTCGTGATCGCCGATCTCGTCGTGCTGTTTCACGTCGCGTTCGTGCTGTTCGTGGTATTGGGTGGGCTGCTGGTGCTTCGGTGGGGGTGGGTCGCGTGGGCCCACCTCCCAGCCGCCGCCTGGGGGGCATGGATCGAGTTCAGCGGGCGCGTCTGTCCGCTCACTCCGCTGGAGAACTCGCTCCGGCTTGCGTCCGGCCAGCCGGCGTACGCGGGAGACTTCGTGGGTCACTACATCCTGCCGGTGCTGTATCCGGCGGGACTCACGCACGGCGTGCAGGTGGCGCTCGGCATGTTCGTGGTCGGGCTCAATCTCGCGATCTACAGCGTCGTCACCGCTCGCTCGAGGCGTCCCCCTCCCACTTCTCCGCAAAGTCGGCCAGCCACTTGACGGCGCCGAGGACGCCGAAGAGGCGGACAGCTTCGACGCGGCGCGCCTCCGCCTCCTGGCCGCGGCCCGCGGCCCTGAGCGCGCGCGCGGCGACGGCCACGCACTCGGCCTGCTGCAGCGCGCTGCCGTGGGCGAGCGCCGCCGCGTGCGCCGCCTCCGCTTCGCTGAGGGCGAGCGCTGCATCGCCTTCGTTGAGCGCCATGAGCGCACGCAGGCGCGCGGCTTCGGCGAGCCCGATCTCGTCGTGCGCCTCCGCCGCGATCTGGGCGGCGCGCGCCAGCTCGCGCCGGGCCACCGCCAGCTCGCGCCGGTCAAGGTGGATCTCGGCCCGCCCCATCATCGCCTGCGCGACGAGCGCGCGCTCCTGCACTAACTCCGCGTGGCGCACCGCCTGCGACGATGCCTCCTCCGCCTCCGACCACTCCTCCTGCTGCCGGAACACGACGCCCAGGTTGTGGTAGGTCTCCGCGGTGCCGCGGCGGTCGCCCAGGCGCTGGTAGCTCAGAAGCGATGCGCGGAAGAGACTGAGCGCCGCCGCCAGCTTGCCCTGCTGGTGCACCGCGCTCGCGAGATTGTTGGAGACGCGGGCGGTCATCAGGCTGTCGCCGAGCTGCCGTGCAAGGTGCAGTGCGCGATCGAGCTGGCGCACGCCGCCGGTCAGATGGCCCTGCTCCAGGGCCAGGATGCCGAGCAGGTTGAGCGCGCGCATCTGGCCATCCGCGTCGGCGCGCGCCTCGAAGCCGTCGAGCGCCGCCTCGGCGTGCGATGCCCCCGCCCGCCAGTTGCCCACCCGCGTTGCCGCCGATGCGGCGAGCAGCAGCAGCTCGGGGCGTCGGCGCACGCCCGGATCCTCGGCGCGCTCGAACGCGGCCAGCGCATCCTGAAAGCGACCCTCGGCCATCAGCGCGCGAAGCTCGCGCGCCGGGTCAGGTGAGGGAGAGGAACCGTCGGGCACGCGCGGGCTCCGGTGTCAGAACGCGTACGCGTAACGGGTGAAGCCGGTGATCAGCGACGTGCCCGTGCGCCCGCTCACGCTGCGGGTGGTGGGCAACTGTACGAAGGGATCGCCCGGCGTCTCCTGTCGCCAGATCGAGAGCTGCTGCTCGATCTGGGCATCCGAAGCATTGACGTTGCCATCGTCGTTCAAATCCAGATCGGCCTCGCCGTAATCGAGCCGCAGCTCGGCCGGGTGGGCCGGATCGAACTTGAGCCCGCTCGGCTCGAGCTGGAGCAGCAGCTGTTTTGACAGCGGGTCGGCGAGCCCCATCGTGACGGCGACGCACTCGCCGTCGGCGATCGGAGTTCCGTCGGGCCGAGCGAGCAGCGTTTCGTTGTCGAGCTTGAGCCGGGCGAACTCCTCGCCCTCCGTCCCGCCGATGCCGGCAAAGAAGAGCCGTCCTTCGGCGTTCGTTCCCTTGCAGGCGTTGAACGTGACGCTGTTGGCGAGCAGCGGCGGCGCGTCCGGCGCGAGGGTCACGATCCGGAGTTCGTTCTGCGGGCGCGGTGTGGGCGGCGCCGTCGAATCGGAGCACGCCGCCACGGCCGCGGCCGCGAGCAGGCTGGCGAAAAAAGGGCGAATCGATCGGAACGGGAACGAACGCATTGGTGATTCTCTCCAAGTCTCGGGTCAGGCGTCGTCGCTCAGGCCGTCGAGCAGCCGCTGGAGCCGCGGGCGCGAAATCGCGAGCCGGCGCGCGGCCTCGCTCTTATTGCCGCCGGTGAGCTCGAGCATCCGGGCCGCCGCCGCGCGCGCGAGGGCGGCGAGATCGGACGGAAACGGCAGCGCATCCGGCGCGCGCGGCCCGGGGCGCTGATCGGCGGAGGGCGGCTGCAACTCTTCGGATCGCAGCGTGCCCGGCGGCGAGAGCACGAGCGCCCGCTCGATCGCGTTGCGAAGCTCGCGCACGTTGCCGGGCCAGGGGTGCATCCGGAGCAGCGTGCGGCCCTCCGGCGTGAGTGGCGGCACCGGCAGACCGTAGCTCGTGGCAAGGCGCGCGAGGAACGTCTCCGCGAGGAGCTCGATGTCGCCGTCGCGCTCGCGCAGCGGCGGGAGCGTCAGTGCCACGACATTGAGCCGGTAGAAGAGATCTTCGCGGAACTCTCCCCTGCGTACCGCGGCCGCGAGATCCACGTGAGTCGCACCGATCACGCGGACGTCCACCGTCCGCACCGCCTGGCCACCCACCCGCCGGATCTCGCGGCCTTCGAGGGCGCGGAGCAGCTTGGGCTGCAGCTCGATGGGCAGGTTGCCCACCTCATCCAGAAAGAGCGTGCCGCCGTGCGCCATCTCGAAGAGCCCCGGCTTGGCGGCGATGGCCCCGGTGAACGCACCCTTCTCGTGCCCGAAGAGCTCGCTCTCGAGCAGCGTCCCCGGAATCGCGGCGCAGTTGATCTCGACGAACGGGGCCGCCGAGCGCGGGCTGTTGTAGTGGATGGCCCGGGCCAGCAACTCCTTGCCGGTCCCCGTCTCGCCGCCCACCAACACGGTCACGTCCGGGTGCGGCGCCACCCGCGCCGCCTGCGCGAGGGTCCGGTGCAGCGCCGGGCTCCGCCCCAGGATGGCCTCGAAGCCGGCGACCCTCCGCTCGGCGTCGGCAAAGCGCACCGCATCGCGATGCCCCCGGGCCTCGCGCAGCTCGCGCTCGAGCGAGCGGCGCAGCAGGTCGAGATCGTCCGGCAGCGCGAAGTAATCGCGCGCGCCGCGCTGCAAGGCCGATGCGGCGATGCGATGATCTGGCGCGCCGCCGACCAGATATACCGGGCCCGGTGAGGCTGCCAGCTCGGCGACGGTCTCGAGCGCCGCAGCTTCCTCGCCGCCCGCGAGCACGAGAACCAGCGCGGCGCCGGCCGGAGGCGAATCGCCCCCTGCCGGCGCCCACTCGAGCAAGTCCACCCCGATCTCGGCCGCCAGTCCCGTTAAGGCCGACCGAAAGCTTTCGGAGAGGCGCACGAGCGCGATCCAGATCGAATCAGCCGTTGGTCCCGTGGTCGTCCCTCCCGTCCTCGTTCGCATCCTCGAAGGCATGGAACGATGCCTGGATGTTCTGTTGCACGCGGCTCTCGTTGGGCTGGCCGTCGTTGGCCGACGACGGATCGATCAGCGCCCCGGCGCCGTCGGAGAACCACTGGCTCACGTCCACCAGCACCGTAAGGTCGGTAGTGCCGTTGGCGGCGAGCGTCACCGGGGGCTCGAGCTCCAGCTCTTCGACGGCCGTGATCGCGCTGTTGAACGTGAACGGCGCGCCATTCCAGGTGCCCTCGACGTGGATGCTCACGCCGTCGAATCCGGGATCGGTCTGAAGGAACGCGGCGTCGTTCGACCCGGTGGGCTTGTGAATCTGGAACTCGACCCTGTCGTAAGTGCCCGCGTCGAGCGGCACCGAGATCGACTGCTCGGCGCCCGCCGTCGCGACCGGCACGTCGAGCAGCATGGGGCCGAGCTCGGCTTCCTCGCAGTCGTCTTCCACGCCGTCGTGGCCGTGATCGTCACCAGGCTCGGCCTCGCCGCTCCCGTTGCCCCCGCCGCTTCCCTCATCGGTGTTGATCTCGACGGGCATGGGCAGGTCGGCACACACCGACACGCCGGTACGCTTGAGCTCGATCTTTCGAAGCACAACCTGGACCCTGGTCAGCACCAGCGTATTGGTGCCATCGGAAAATGTCCCCGGCGTCGGCGACGTGATATCGAAAGACGCGAGGCGCGCGCTCGGCGCGCCGCTCGCGCGAGAGGCCAGGCTCATGGTCATCCGCCCCTGCGGGCCCGGCGCGGTCGTATCGCCGCTGCACGCCGCGAGGACGAGGGCGCCCGCGAGCAAGGCGGCCGCGAGCGAGCGAGAGGTCTGCATGGTCATGCTCCGTGAGAAGGTGGAAGTACTGCCGCACCCGCCCATGGCAAACCGGGGACCGCCCGGTTGTCTCGCAGTAAGCTCTTGAGGTAGATTGGCTTAGCCGAACGCGCCAGACTCGCGGCGCTGCCGGCTCACGCACACAATAATACAGACTGTAACGCCGCGTTACAGCGGCCGTGCCGTTCTTTTCATTATATAAGCGCGCGCTATATAAGCGCGCGCTCGCGCTCGGCCTCAGGGGGAGTCATGCCGCACGGGTGGCGCGAGATGGTGGCGATATGTATGGCGGCGGGCGCGGCGGTGGCGGCGAGCGGCTGCCGGGAACGGGCCGATGGCGCGGACCGCGGTCGCGCGGCCGTCGTGGTCGCGGCGACGGGCGAGCCGGTCACCATTTTGCCCCCGCTCGCTGACGAAACGGTGGCCCGCGACATCGGCGACATGGTCTACGAGCGACTCGCCGACCTCGAGCCCGGCCGGCCGACCATCGACTCCACCGCGTATCGCCCGCGCCTTGCCGAGGGTTGGGAGCGGGTCGACGCGCGCACGTGGCGCTTCCACCTCTCACCGACGGCGCGCTGGGCCGATGGCGCTCCGATTACCGCCCAAGATGTGCGGTTTTCATTCGATGCGTACGCCGACTCGGTGCTCGACTCGCCCGCGCGCCCGAACATCGCGGGGCGCATGACGGTGACCGCGGAGGATTCGGCCACGGTGCGGATCGCGTTCACCGAGGCGTATCCCGAGCAGCTCTACGACGCGACGTACCACGTCCGAATCATGCCGGCCCACATCTGGGCGGAAATTCCGCGCAAGGAGTGGGCGGCGGACACCGCACTCGCGCATCTCGTGGGCAGCGGCCCGTATCGGGTGACCGAGTGGAAGCGCGGCCAGTATCTCAAGCTCGGCGCCCGCGACGAGGCCCGGACCAACATCCGCGAGCTGGTCTGGCGCTTTGCCCCCGATCCGGAAGCCACGCTCAACCTCATCCTGAGCCACGCCGCCGATCTCATGGAGTTGGCCGCGACGCCCACCGGCGTGGCGCGCGTGGAGCGCGACACGGCCTTTCGCGTGGTCTCCTACCCCTCGGCCGCGTATGGCTTCCTCGGCTTCAATCTCGCCGCGCCGGGTGCCGGAGGTAGAACCCGGCTGGCGCTCACCGATCGCGCGACCCGGCGCGCGCTCGCGATGGCCATCGATCGGGCGTCACTGGCGCATGCGGTGCTCGGGCCGCGCGCCGTGGCACCGCCGGGTCCGATGTCGCGCCTGCTCTGGATCTGGAGCGACAGCATCCGGACGATTCCGTACGACACCGCCGCGGCCCGGCGCGCGCTCGATGCCGCAGGTTGGCGCCTGCGCTCCGACGGCGTCCGGCACCGCGGCGGCGCCGCGCTCGCCTTTGACGTGCTGGTGCCCGCCACGAGCACCTCGCGCCGGCAGCTCGCCATCGCGCTGCAGGAGGCCTGGCGCGCCGTCGGCGCGCGGCTGACGGTGACGGCGGTGGACTTTCCGGTGTTCCAGGAGCGTTTGGGGCAGGGAAAGTTCGACAGCTACATCGGCGCCTGGCTCGACGAGCCGAGTCCGCGCGGCTTGGCCGATCAGTGGACCCGGGTGGGGTGGGGCGCGCTCAACTACGGGCACTATGCCAACCCGCGATTCGATTCGATCTTCACGCGGGCCACCCGCGAGGGGGCGCCGGAAGCCGCAGCGCGCCTCTACCGCGAGGCGATGGACACACTCAATGCGGACGCGCCCGCGATCTTTCTCTATTCGCCTGACAACTCGGCGGCGGTGAGCCGCCGCCTGGGGGACGTGGCCATCGATCCGTATAGTTGGCTCAGCGCGCTCCCGCGCTGGACAGTGCACTGAGCATCACGCCCCCGGGGGTATCGGGCCGGCGCTACGCCGACTTCCGCCGAATCTTCGACTGTCGCTTGCGACGCGGCGCCTCAAGCGAAAACTTGGGCGGCACGAAGAACTCCGGGTCCGCGCCCACCTCGACCGGCTCCTGCGGTTGCTTGTAGACGAAGCGCCTGCCCTGGAAGTTGCGCAGCACCACCTCGTCCTCGGTGATCCGCTCGACGTACTCCGGCAGCAGCGGGATCTTGCCGCCACCGCCGGGCGCGTCGATCACGTAGTACGGCACCGCGAGGCCGCTGGTCCAGCCGCGGAGGGCCTGCATAATCTCGAGGCCACGCTCGATCGGCACCCGGAAATGCTCGGCGCCGGCCACCTGGTCGGCCTGGTAGATGTAGTAGGGCCGCACCCGCGCCATGAGCAGCCGCTGCATGAGGCGCCGCATGACGAGCGGATCGTCGTTGACGCCGCGGAGCAGCACCGTCTGGCAGCCGAGTGGAATGCCGGCGTCCGCCAGCATGCCAAGCCCGTGCACGGCCGCGGGTGTCAGCTCGTCGGGGTGGTTGAAGTGCGTGTTGATGAAGAGCGGATGGAACCGCCGCAGCATGGCGCAGAGCTCCGGCGTGATCCGCTCGGGAAGATGGCAGGGAACGCGGCTCCCGATCCGGATGATCTCAATGTGTGGGATGGCCCGGAGCCGGGTGAGGATGGCCTCGAGCCGCCGGTCGTTGAGCAGGAGCGGGTCGCCACCGCTCATGATCACGTCGCGGATCTCGCTGTGCTCCTCGAGATATCGGAAGGCGCTCTCGAACTGCGACATCGGGATCTTCTGCGGATCGCCCACCTTGCGCCGGCGGGTGCAGAAGCGGCAATAGCTGGCGCAGACGGGGGAGACGAGAAAGAGCGCGCGGTCGGGGTAGCGGTGCGTGATGTTGGGCACCGGGCTGTCGCGATCTTCGCTCAGCGAATCGACGATGCCGTCCACCACCTCGAGCTCCTCGACCGTGGGCACGTACTGCCGCCAGATCGGGTCGTCGGGCGACTGGATGAGCTCCAGCATCGCCGGCGAAATCCGGAACTCGAAGTTCTCGGCGGCCTGACGCAGCCGATCCAGCTCGGGAAAGTGCTCGGGCCCGAACCGCTCCGCGAGCGCGTCGAGCGAGTGTATCGAGTTCTTTCGCAGGACCTCTTGCCAGCTCTCCATTGACGTCACCCGTTCGTGAGAACCTTGGTGTAGACGACGAGATCGTCGCCCGGGGCATAGAACTCCGGAATCCGCCCCGCGCGTGCGTAGCCGCGGGATTCGTAAAAGCGCCGGGTGGGGCCGTAATCCGCGCGGCCGGCGGTCTCGACCACGACCAGCCGTGCATGGCCCCGGAGCCGCCGCTCCATCTCACCCAGAAGCGCGCTGCCGATGCCGGCGCGCTGCCAGGGCGGATCCACCGCCATCCAGTAGAGATCGTAGGTGCCGAGGGTGCAGGGCGTGGGCCCCCAGCAGATCCAGCCGGCGAGCGTGTCGCTCACATCGGCACCGAAGGCGAGATAGTCCGGAGATCCCGCGACCGCGCCGTCGAAGACCTCGAGGGCCACCGGCACTTCGTCCTCGCGGAAGAGGCGAACCGCGCGAGTGATCGCGGCCACGCGGTCGCGATCGGCGGCCGTGAGGCCACGAAGCCGGGGCGGAGCGGCAGCCAGGGTGTGTATCAGGCGGCGGGCACCCCACTCGCAAGCGCCGCGGCAAAGCGCGCGCTCCGGGAACGCTCGAGCGCTTCGTCCACGATCGCGTGCACCAGGTCGTCGTAGGTCCAGCCGGCGGCGTGGGCCATGCGGGCGAGCCCGGCGCCGCTCGAAAGGTCGGGGCAGGGATTCACCTCGAGCACATACGGCTCGCCGTCGGCGCTGAGCCGGAGGTCCACCCGTCCGTAACCCTGCGCATCGCAGAGGAGCTCCCACGCGCGCCACGCCGTCTGCACGATCCGGCGGCCGAGCTCGGCGGGCACCTCAGCCGGGCAGACGGGCATGGTGCCGAGATCGTCGAGGCTGCCGCTGGACCACTTGGCGGCATAGGTGACGATCGGCCAGCTCCCCGCCGGCATGGCGTCGAACCGGATCTCGGCGAGCGGCAGCGCCTGCTTGCCGATGAATCCGGCGTTGAATTCGCGGCCCGCCACGTACGCCTGGACCAATACCTCGTCGAACTGCTCCGTCATCTGCGCCACCCGCTTGCGCAGCGCCTTGCGGCTGGTGCAGACGGCGCTCGCGTCGATGCCGACGCTCGCATCTTCGGCCGCGGGCTTCACGATGGCGGGCAGGGGGAAGTCGGCCGGGATGCGATTGGCGCCCTGCGCCAGCACGAACGCGGGCACCGGCACGCCGGCGTTGGCGAGCAGCGTGTTGGCCACGTGCTTCCGGTGGCACACGCTCACCGGCCACGCGCGGCAGCCGGTGAACGGCAGCCCGGTAAGCTCGAGGGTGTTGACGACGTAGTCCTCGAACCGCGCGTGCCCGTTGATGCCCTCGCAGAGGTTCACGATCACATCGGCCCGGCGGGCGCGCGAGAGCCAGTGGAACCCGCCGAGCCGCACCGGCACAAGGCCCACCTCGACGTCCCGCCGCCGGAGCGAGGCGCGGACTTCGTGCACGTTGCTCAGCACCGCGGCCACGTCCTGCGGCGACCAGTCCTCGCTGCCCGCGTCGTAGATGACCGCGGCTCTCACGAGGCAACCTCCGCCAGGAGCGAACGGCCACTGATCCGGCGCCAGGCGATGTCCGCCACGGTGCAGATCAGCTCCTCATATGACATCCCGGCCGCGGCGGCGGCCTTGGGGAAGCAGGAGTTCTCCCGCGGGTCGGGGAGGACGCCGGGGAGCGGATTCAGCTCGACCACCATCGGCCGGCCCGCGACATCGCAGCGGAGATCGACGCGGCACCAGTCGCGGCAGTCGAGCGCGGCGTACGCGGCGAGCGCCACGGATCTCAACTCTGCGGCGAGCGCCTCGGGGACCTGCGCGGGGCACTCGAAGATGGCGAGCGGCCGCTCCGGCGTGTCCCACACCCACTTGGCCTCATAGCCGTAGATGGGCGGCGCGCCGGCCGGCAGACTGTCGAAGCACATGCCCACGATCGGGAGGCAGCGCGCCTCCTCACCGTTGCCGAGAATGGCAACGGTGAACTCGCGGCCGGGCAGGTAGGTCTCGATGAGCACCGGCTCGCGGTACGTCTCGAGCAACGCGCCCACCTGCGCCACCAACTCGGCGCGATCACGGCAGAGGCTTCGCACGCTGACGCCCTTGCCGGAGCCCTCGAACGCCGGCTTCACGAAGAGCGGAAACGGGAGCCGCGTGCTCCGCGCGTCGGCCACGCTGCGGGCGAGGCGGAAGGGCGCGGTGGGCACGCCGTGCTGCTCGAAGATTTCCTTGGCGCGGCCCTTGTGAAGCGCGAGTGCCAGGGCGAGCGGGTCAGACGCGTGGCACGGCACGCCGAGGAACTCGCAGATGGCCGGGACGTGGCTCTCGCGGTTCTGACCCACGAGGCCTTCGGCGATGTTGAAGACGAAATCCGGACGATAGTCGAGCAGCCGCTGCGGAAAATCCTGATCGGCCTCGAGGCGGATCACGTCGCCCACCGTGGCGAGCGCGCGCTCGACCGCGTCGATCGTAGCGGGCTCGTCCCACTCGATGTAGAGGTCGGGCTGCTGGAGATCGGAGCGGAGCGCCCGGCTGATGGGCTCGTGTGATGCGGGAGACTCGGCGGTCGCCCCGGCGGTGGTGGCCGGAGCCTTTGGCTTGACGTTGAAGGCGAGTCCGATTCGAACTGGCAGAGGCACCCTCTACAAAAAAGGCCGTCCGCACGAGACGAGCCGAGTCGGGTTGAGTTACCTCACACCAATAAACTAAGAACTGCCGGAGCGACGCACAATAGTTTTTTCAGGATTGGTCGCGACTTTTTTCTCGCTCACACCTTGTGATAGGCGACTCGGCCGGCGTCTGCGCCGTCCGCGGCGCGGTAGATCTCGAAATCACGGAAGAGCGCGGGCGCTTCCGCCGCGAGCACGTTGAGACAGGCCACCGCCATGCGGCGGATCTCGAGCTCCGCGCCTTCCGCGAGTCGCAGTTCGAGCATGGTGCGCCAGGCGCGGACGTTGGCGCTCGCGACGATCTTCGTCTCGGTCGCGTTGGGCAGCACGCTCCGCGCGGCCTCGCGCGCCATCTTCCTGCGGTGCACGCGGTCGCTCTCCGACGCGTAGCGCGCCATGAGGTCGGCCACGGCAGTCACGTAGGCCGCCTGCGCCGAAGTCACCTGCTCCGTCCACGCCGCCTCGAGCGCGGCGTCACCTTGAACCGCCGGCGGCATCACGAACGCGGCCTGAGACTCGTCGACGTACCGTTGTGAGAGCTGAGAGTAGCCGAAGCCAGCGCGGTGCCGGACCAGCTCGTGGCTGCACGAGCGCGAAATCCCTTCGATCAGAAGGACGTACACGGCGTGCTCGAAGACCGAGCCGTGCCCCTGCTTCAGGATGTTCTCCAGGTACTCGGCCGTGGTGCGGCCGGCCGGGTTGTGCTGGCTCATGTAGCAGAGCCGTCCGGCGAACTCGGCGAGACGCTCGCCGCCCGAAGCCGCGCCCCTCCATTCGACCGCGAGGTGCGCGGGCTCGATGAACTCGGGGCGCGCGACGAGGGTGACGCGGGGCTCGCGGAAGATTTCCATGGGCGTGTCTCGGGTTGGACTGCTGAGTTTACCGGCGACGGCGGCGATCCGCGAGTGGAAGCCGGGGTGTTGCGTAGCCCGCATGCTGCTCGATCTCGCGCAGCGCGCCGGCGATGTCCGCCGGCAGCGCCGCCGCCGAGCTCCCCGCCTTGAGCCGGCCGATCGGCGGCTCGCCGGACGGAAGGATAACGCCGGGATTCAGGATTCCCAGGGGATCGAAGCTCGCCTTTACCCGGCGGAAGAGCGCGACGATCTCCTCGCCGTAGATCCGCTCGAGGAGGCTCGCGCGAAGGCGACCGGTGCCGTGCTCGCCCGAGGGTACGCCGCCCATGCGCACGACTGCGTCGCTCACCTCGTCGAGCAGACCGGCGATCGCCTGCTCCCAACCGCTCCGTGCCAGCTCGGGCAGCACGTTGACGTGGACGTTGCCGTCGCCCGCGTGGCCGAAGACGACGACCTGGAGCCCGCGCGCCTCCGCCGCGCGCCGCACCGCAGCGACGTACTCGCCAAGCTTGGGCACCGGCACGCAGGCATCCTCGATCACCTGGAGCGAGCGGCGATCGGGCGGGAGACTCGCGAGGATGGGGCTCGCCGCGTGGCGGAGTTGCCAGAGGCGCTCGGCGCCCGCGGGCGAGAGCGCCGCGTCCACACCGAAGGCGAGCGGGCGCGCCGCCGCCACCGCCCTCCCGACGGTCTCGCGGAGGCGTGCCGCGTCCTCATTCTCGAATTCGACCAGCAGCACGGCCTCGGCGCCGCGATTCCCGGTGAACGCGTCGGTGCCGGGGGCGGCCACCAGCTCGAGAAACGTCCGGTCGAGCAGCTCGATGGCCGAAGGCTCGAGTGCGAGGAGTCGGGCCACCACCTCGGGGAGCGCCGCGTATTCCGCCAGGATCACGCGGAGCCCTGCGCGATGGGGCGGCACCGGATCGAGCCGCCATTCGACCGCGGCGATGATGCCGAGGGTACCCTCGGCGCCCACCACGAGGTCGAGCGCGTCGCCGCTTCGAAGCCAGGCGTCGAGCGCGTAGCCGGAGGAGTTCTTCCGAACGCGGGGAAAGCGGCTCGAGATGAGCGGTGCCGCGGCGCGGATGGCGGGCGCCGCGTCGTGCTCGAAGCGCGCGAGCGCCGCGGGCCCGGACCGAGTTTCGCCGCGGCGCCGGAGCGACGCAATGTCACCGTCGGCGGTGACGAGCTCGACGCTCTCCACCCACGCACGCATGCTGCCGTAGCGCACCGACCGCGCGCCGGCGGCGTTGGTCGACACGACACCGCCCGCGGTGGCCCAGCGCCAGCTCGACGGGTCCGGTGGCAGGCGCAGGCCGAGCGGCGCGGCGGCGGCCTCGAGCGCACCGAGCGATTCGCCGGCGCGCATCACGGCGCGCCGTGCGGCGGCGTCCACGCGGAGCGCCGGCCCCGCCATCCCAGTAACGTCGACCACGATGCCGTCGCCCACGTTGCCACCCGGCATGCCGCTGCCCGCGCCGCGCGGCACGAGCGGCACCCGCTTGTCGGCCGCCCAGCGCACGAGCGAGACGAGATCATCGATGTCGGCGGGAAGGCAGACGGCGCGCGGCACGATGCGATAGATGCCGGCGCCCTCCGCGTACGCGGCCCGCGCCCGGCGGTCGGTTCGGAAGGGGCCTCGGACAGGAGGAGTGCGCCGCATCGCGGAAAGCTAAACCGCCCGGGCCGGGCCCTCGGCCGCCTGCATTGCGCCTGCGGCATCGTGGCCCGCCGGCCTTGCCAAGCGCCGGGCGACCCGTGAGAATATCTCTTGCCATGGCCGACGCACAGCGGGCGCAGCTCATCCACATCGATGTCGACCGGCGGCTCGGGCACGAGTGGGACGAGTGGGACGGCGCCCCGCTGCCCAACCGCGGAAATTACGATTCCGCGCCGGTGCTCTTCTTCGCCTGGTCGGCGGCGGCGCTCGCTGTGGCCGGCCTTCTCTCCGCCTTCGCCCTCTATCTGCTCGGGCCCCGGCTCGCCCTCGTCCATCGCCTCATCCCGCGTGTGCTCTGGGCTGCATGGGCGGCGGCCGGCGCGCTGCTCATCCTCTGGTGGGCGTTGCTTGCGATCGCCTTCGCGAGGGGCAAGGCCATCCTGCCGGAGCGGCTCGCCGAGCGGGGGCTCTTCCTCCGTCTCATGCGCCTCACGTCGCGCGTGGCCAATCGCTTCGGCCGGCGCGACTGGGTGGAGAACGCGGCGGTCAAGGTTTACAACGCGCTGGCGCTCACCCGATCCCGCAAGGTCGGCACCGGCGAGCTGCTCCTCCTCATCCCCCGCTGCCTCTCCAAGGAAACGCTCGACGGCGTGCTCGGCATCGCCGGCAAGTACGGCGTTCCGGTGTTCGTGGCGACCCGCGGCCAGCTCGCGCGCCGAGTGATCCGCGAGCGCCGCCCGCGCGCGGTGGTGGCGGTGGCATGCGAGCGCGACATGGTGAGCGGCCTGCACGACGTCGCCGGCAAGGTTCCGGTGCTCGGGCTCACGATGACGCTGCCCTGGGGACCCTGCAAGGATGCGGGGCTCGACCTCGGCCGGCTGGAGGAGTGGGTCAGGGCCTACGTGGTCTGATCCGGCTCGAATCGGCTCGGATGGAATCGGCGGCGGGCGGAGCGATCTGGAACGAATCCACGCGGACCGAGTCGGGCCGAGTGGTGTCCCCGGTCGCCGGAGCAACGGCGGCAGCGGGCGCCGGCTCACCGTAGCGGCGGACCAGCTCGTCGAGCGCCGCCTGTACCCGCTTCACCACCACGTGGTCCGACGGCACGATCTGCTCGAGCTCCCGGCTCGGCACCGCCGGATTTGAAACTCCCCGGAATACCGTTTCCACGTCCAGGTCGCTCTGGCCCACGCGCGCCGGATCGATGAACGCGCGCACCTTCACCACATCCGGGCCGAGCGGCGAGCGGTCGGTCGGCGTGCCGGATTCGGCGTCGAACCATGGCGTCTCGAGGTAGCCGTCGCGCGGCTCGATCTTCGTGACCGGAATCGAGTCGCTCCGCAGTCCTTCGGCGAGTCGCTGTGTCGCGTCGCGGACTGGGAGGTCAACGCTCGCATGGACCGCCTCGGGGAGCGGCGTGATGTCGGGACGAGCGGTGGACATCACGCACGCGGCCGCAAGAGCGCCGCCGAGCACGCCGGCAACGGCTCGTCGCGTGGCCGTGCGCCGGTGCCCGCGCATCGCGTCAGTGCTCGTGCGGCGGGGTGCCCGGCGGATGCTCGTGTCCGGGCGGCTCCAAGGCGGCGGAGTCGGCTGCCGGGGTGCCCGGCGCCCCGCGCTCGTGTGCCGAGTCGCCCTCGGCTGCGTGAATGTGGTCGGCGCCCTCGGCGTCCTCGCCGTGGTGATGGTGCCCCTCGGCCCGGTTGCCGAGCTCGGCCCTGAGCATCGCGTTGGGCACGCCGGCCGCGTGCTCGAAGACGAGCTCGCCGCCGTGGTGACCTGTCGCCGCGAGAAAGCCGAAGCCGACGAAGCCGAGAAAGAGCGCGGCATACCGCTCCGCCATTCCCATGCGCCGCTCGCGGATCAGGCGCCAGATCAGCAGCACCGCAAAGATGCCGAGCGTGATGAGCGCGAGCTCCTTGTGCTCTTCCATGATTTCGTGGATGGCCGGCCCGTGGTCTATGTGGTCCTCCGCTTCGAGCCCGGCGAGCACGGTCACCCCGGCACCGATGGCACCGAGCACGAGGATGAGCAGACTGGTGCCGTGCAACCGCTCGCGCTTCAAGACGATCGCCGCGAGCTCCAGTGCCACCGCGAGCGAGAGCAGGGCGACCGGGAGCGCGGTGAGCATGCCGTGCACGCGGGGCCAGTCGTAGCCGAGCATCGGGTCTCCGGAAAAGAGGGCGATGACGTGTGCCGCGGGACCTGCGCGACCCGTGAACGGTAACACCGTTCCGGGCACTCAGTCGAAGGGGACGGGCACCGGCGGGTCGGAGGTGTAATCGTAGAAGCCGCGGCCCGTCTTCCGGCCGTGAAGGCCCGCCAGGGCCATGCGGCGGAGCAGCGGGGGCGCGGCGTAGCGGGTCTCTCTGTATTCGTCGAACATGATTTCGGCGATGCGCACCGTGGTATCGATGCCGACGAAGTCGAGGAGCGTGAACGGTCCCATCGGGTGTCCGGCGCCGAGCCGCATGGCGAGATCGAGATCGGCGACGCTGCCGACGCGGCGCTCGAGCGCGCGCACCGCGTCGAGCAGATAGGGCACGAGCAGCAGATTCACCAGGAAACCGGATGTGTCCCGCGCCGCGACGGGCTCCTTGCCCAGGCTCCGCACGAACGCCATGCCGCGCTCGAACGTTTCCGCGCTCGTGGTGATGGCGCGGACCACCTCCACGAGCGGCATGATCGGCACCGGATTGAAGAAGTGCAGCCCGAGGAAGCGGTCAGGGCGCGAGGTGCCGGCCGCGAGCGCGCCGATCGTGAGGCTCGACGTGTTGGAGGCGAAGATCGTCGCGGGCGGGCAGCGCGGGTCGAGCTCGGCGAGGAGCGCCCGCTTGAGCTCGAGGTCTTCGGTGACGGCTTCGATGACGAGGTCGCAGTCGGCGAGTGCCGCGAGATCGGTGGTGAACGTAAGGCGGGCAAGCGCGGCGTCCCGGCCGGCGGGCGGGAGCTTTCCCTTCTCCGAGAGCTTCGTGAGCGAGGATGCGATGGCCGCGCGGCCGCGCTCGAGCGCGGCCGGCACTACGTCGCGCACGACGGTCGGATATCCCGCCGCCGCGCTCGCCTGACCGATGCCGCTCCCCATGAGCCCGGAGCCGAGCACGCCGACCCGCTTCACGCCGACCGCGTCAGCCGCCATGCGCGCCGCCTTCCGTCAGAACGTCATCGACTGAGCGATCGCCGGATCTCGTCCGCCAGAAGCTCGATGATCCCCGCCGTGCGCGGGGGAATGCGGTGGCTCGGCTTCACGCCACCCTGCTCGAGCTGGTCGAGCGCGCGCTCGAGTCCGAGCAGCACTCGCCGCGGCACCGGCCGGTACTGTCGGACCGCCGACCAGCCGATCGCCACGCCGATCGGGAGCGGCACCAATGCCACGGGCAGCAGTGCGCTCAGCGCGACGAGCGTGGCACTCGCCGCCGCGCCCGCCCCCACCGCGGTGGCGGCGCCGCCCAGATGCGCGGTGCGCACCGGGCGCACGTCGGCCTCGAGCGCCACGTGCTGGTAGTCGTCCTCGAGCGGGGTGAACGTCGCGCTCACCGTGCTCGCCTTCGAGAGCATGAGCGGCCGCCGCCCGCCGATCGCGCCGGTGGACCGCCGGATGGCCGCTTGGAAACCGCCGATCGGCTCCCAGGTGATCCACCCGGGCTGCTGCCGCTGCACGCAGAACAGCTCCTGCTGTTCCATCCAGCGGAGCAGCGTCTGCTCGAGCGCTGCCTGGTCACCGCGCACCACGCGGTGGGTCCGCACGACGCCGGGGCCCGCGAGCCTGGTCCACGCATCGGCCTCCGGCTGGTCCGGCAGCCGCGCGTTCTCCTCGAGCAGCGCCTGTTGCAGGTAGCGGCGCGGAATGCCCACGTCGCGGCCCAGCGCCATCACTTCATCCGGCGTCAGGCTCTCGCCGATCTCCCGTCCGCTCGTCTGCAGCTCGGCGGCCCGGCGGATGATCCGCTCGAGCGCCGCCCGGTCGAGCCGGCCGGGTGGCTCCTCACCCATCCTGCCCCTGGCCCGACCGCTTGGCCGCATCGACCCTGAGCTGCTGGATGATGTCGTTGATCTGGTCCGACGGCATGCCGCCAGGCTCGGTTGCCGCATGGCCGAGGACCTTCTGGATTTCGGGCGGAAGGTCGCTTGCGCCGGGCGCGCTTGCGCCGGGTGCGGAGATCTGCGGCAGCGGCGCCGGCATCGGAGTTTGCGCGGCCGATGGGTGCCCGGTGCCCGCGGCCGAGGCAGCGGCGTTGATGAACGGCCGAAACATTTCGATCGGAATGGGGAAGAGTGTGGTGGAATTGTTCTCGGTCGCGATCTCGGTGACCGTCTGGAGATAGCGCAACTGGATCGCGTTTGGCTCGGCGCCCAGCGTGCGCGCGGCCTCGGCGAGGGTCTGGGACGCTTGCAGCTCGCCCTGCGCGGCGATCACCTTGGCCCGGCGCTCGCGCTCCGCTTCCGCCTGTCGCGCCATCGCGCGCTTCATCTGGTCGGGGAGGTCTACGTCCTTCACCTCGACCGCGGACGCCTCGATGCCCCATGCCTCAGTGCGGGTGTCGATGATCCGCTTGAGTACGGCGTTGATCTTCTCGCGGTCGCTCAAGAGCTCGTCCAGCTCCACCTCGCCCAGGACCGAGCGAAGCGTCGTCTGCGCCAACTGGCTCGTGGCGTAGAGATAGTCCTCGATCTCGATCACCGCCTTGGCTGGCTCGGCGACCTTCATGTAAAGGACGGCGGTCACCTTGACGGAGACGTTGTCGCGGGTGATCACGTCCTGCGGCGGGATGTCCAGCGCCATGACCCGAAGCGAAATCCGCTTCTGCTGCACAAAGCCGGCGGGGAGAAATACCATCCCCGGCCCCTTCGTGCCCCAGACGCGGCCGAGGAAGAAGACGACGCTGCGCTCGTACTGCCGGATGACGCGAAGGCTCAGAAACACATAGCCCACCGCGACTGCGATACCGATGCCGAGAAGATCCACGAAACCTCCAGGTGCGTGCTACAGGGCTTCGACCACGATCGCGACGCCCTGGCCGCCGCCGATGCAGGCGCTGCCCAGGCCGTAGCGCCCGCCGCGGCGCCGAAGCGCGTGCAGCAGGTGCGCGGTGATACGGGCGCCGCTCGCGCCGAGGGGATGGCCGAGGGCGATCGCGCCGCCGTCGACGTTGGTGCGCTCGCGAGGCAGACCGAGCTCGCGCTCGACGGCCAGGTACTGGGCGGCGAACGCCTCGTTCACTTCGATCAGGTCCATCGCATTGAGCGTGAGGCCCGCGCGCGCGAGCGCCTCTCGCGCGGCGGGCGCGGGTCCGATGCCCATGATTGTGGGATCGACGCCTACCACCGCCCACGCGACGAGCCGGCCGAGCGCTGCCAGGCCGCGCTCCTCGGCGGCGGCCCGGTCGGCCAGCACGAGCGCGGCCGCGCCGTCCGCGATGCCGGAGGCGTTGCCCGCCGTCACCACGCCGTCCTTGCGGAAGACCGGCGCCAGCCGCGCGAGCGCCTCCGCGGTCGTATTGGGGCGCATGTGTTCGTCGGCGGCCCAGTCCTCGGCGCGGCGGCTCTTCGGGTGGGGCACGGGCACGGCCGTCACCTCGCCGGCGAACATGCCGCCTTCCCACGCGGCGTGCGCGGCCTGCTGGCTCCGGAGCGCGTATGCGTCGGCATCGGCGCGCGTGATACCGTAGCAGTCGGCCAGCCGCTCGGCGGTTTCGCCCATTGGAAGACCGCAACCGGCGTCGGTGAGCCCCGCCCAGAGCGAGTCCTCGAGCGCGCCGGCGGCGCCGAGCTTGAGTCCCCAGCGCGCGCCGCGCAGCACGTGCGGCGCCTGGCTCATCGACTCGGTGCCGCCCGCGAGCACCACCGATGACTCGCCGAGCAGAATCTGCCGCGCGCCCTCGATCACGGCTTCGAACCCGGAGCCGCAGAGGCGGTTGAGGGTGATGGCGGGGCGCTCGATCGGCACCCCGGCCCGGATTCCCACATGCCGCGCGAGGTAGGAGGCGTCCGCCGAAGTCTGTTGCACGTTGCCGAGCACGACGTGGTCTACATCTTCGGCCCCGAGCCCGGAGCGGGCGATCGCCGCACGCGCCGCGGCGGCGCCCAGGTCGGTGGCGGTAAGGTCGCGGAGCGCGCCGCCGAACGCGCCGAATCCGGTGCGTACGCCGGAGAGGAAGACGACCTGTCGCGCACCGTCGCCGGTGCTGGTCATTGGATGCTGCTCATTTCGACGTCCCTCCTTCACCCACGGCCGCGCCGCAGACGATGCAATGCCGCCAGCCGAGCTCGATCTCGCCCTGGCACGACGGGCAGTGCAGGCCGGCCTGATTCTGCCCGCACTGGGGACAGAAATTTACCTGACGTCCGCCCGGGAGGGTGGCGCCGCAGTAGAGACACATCGGGGCGTCTGAGTCCGGGGTTTCCGGAGCCGGAGCCGCGGCGGCCGGGGTCAGCACGGCGTCAAGCGGCAGCGGCTCGGCGATGTCGAGCTCCGGCTCCCGCTCGTCCTCGAGGCCGGGATCGACGGGCGATGGGATGTGTACCGGGGGAGCGTGCGCGTGCGCCGGTGCATGCGTGCGCTCCTGCACCGGTGCGGGCGGCGCGTACGCCGCGTGCGGGTCCGCCGAGAGCGCGCCGCGAATCGCCGCAACGGAGAGCGATACGAGCGCGTCGCCATGCCGCTCGAGCAGCGCGAGGTCGGGATTGGAGCCGGTCAACTCGAGCTTGAAGCGCGCCTGGATCTCCGCGGGTTCGGTGCGCGCAAACCCCCCTTCACCGGCGGAAAGCCGGAGCACGAGCACCTCGTAGTCTTCGCTGCTTGCGACGCCGAGCGCGCGGCGATGAGTCCGGTATGGCAGGATACTCTGCTGCAGCTCAGCGATCGAGAGCGGGGCCTCGAGCCGCGCTGGATCGGCCGCGGCCAGCGTGGCCACGAGGTGCCGGAAGAAGCGCTCGAGGTCGGTCACTCGCCCTCGGGAAAGGTGGTTCGCTGGTGCGGGTCAGGGCAGGTTAGAGATGGCGTCGCCGGGAGTCAAGCGGAGGGCGCCGGGTGGACAGCCGCAAATGCCGCCGGTATCGTCCTGTCACCGCCACGATTCAGCTTGTCTCCCTGCACGCCGCTGCTGTCTGACATGCTCACGGCGAGTCTCGCCAAGCATTCGCGGGTGCTCACCGAGAACCGATACTTCAACGGTCATCCTGACCTGATCGTCAACGGCGTGCATGCGGACAACCGCGTGAAAGCCGGAACCGAAGGCATAGAAGTCAAGACCACGCGGAAGTCCGGCGGCCAGGTTGACACGCACGGTGCAAGGGATCAATGGATGTGCGTGTTCGTGTACGCGGTCGATACGAACACGGAGCCCGCGCGGGCTCGCGCCCCGATGGCCTTCACCGAGCTTTACCTCGGGCGTGTGTCTGTCGCCGACTTTCGGAAGAATGCCCGTGGCGAGCTGGGGACCCGGACTGCAACATTGCATCGCGAGGGAATGGAGATCCTGCGCAGGAATTGGATCTACCGTGCGTAGATCCACCGCGTCAAAGCGCCACCAGCTTCGGTATCCCCCGGCGAGCCGCCTCGTAGTACACCGGGTCTTTCTCGATCCCAATACTTTCGTAACCCACGGCCTCCGCTGCGGCCAGCGTCGACCCGGACCCCGCGAATGGGTCAAGCACTACGCCTTCCGCAAGGGGCAGCACGCCGCGCACCAATGGACGCAAGAATGCCTGCGGCTTGAGGCTTGGGTGCGGGGCCAAGGCCCGTTCCGCCTTGCGCGTTGGAGCGGATCGGATCACATCGCCGAAAGGCCGGTCCTTGGAAGGGCGGCGGAATCCACCTGTCTTCCATGCCCGCAGATTGTCTTGCACCCGACCCTGCACGGGCTTCCGGAAGAGCAGCCAGGGCTCCCACATCGAACGCGGCATGACGCTTACGCCGCTGAACTGCTCGTGCGCCGCCTTGGGCCGGTCGCCGCCACGCATCGTCATCACCAGCCGCACGATCTCACCGCGGCGCTCCAGGCCGGCACGCGTGAGCGCCGCGGCGACCACATACGAGACCAGCGGATTGCTCGCAACGACCACGTTGGCTCCGGGTACCAGCGCCGGAGACAGCAGCCGCGCCCACGCATAGAAGAACTCGGCTAGCAGTGCCAAATCGTCGGGCGTAAGCACGGTGAATCGGGGCAGGGGGGAGCGCTTAGTGCCATCGAACGACGGCGGGATACGCCAGATCCCGCCTTTGCCGGCCCGCAGCTTCGCCTGCTCCTTCGACGAATACTCGACGAGTCCATACGGCGGATCGGTCACGACTGCGTGAACGCTGTGCGCCTCTCGCTGCTCGAGCCACGCGAGGCAGTCGCCGCGGATGAGCGTCGCTCGGCCGTGCTCAAACGAGGTGTGGGCGTCCTGGTATGAATCGAGATCGAGTGTGTACGGCGCGATCGCATGCTCCTTCAGCGCGATCGCATGCTCCTTCAGGACGTATTGGGCCCGACCGGCTCGATGGAACACTTCGGGGGTATTGAGCCTTAGATACGACCGAATGGATGAAGCGGGAACCGGTCCGAGTCGCCGGTGAATGGCAGATTCGATCTCTTGCACCGACGCGCCAGTCGGTCGCTGCGCGAGGGCGGCGACGATCGCGTCGCGAACTTGTCCCGGGCGGTACTTGGATGTCATCGCGGCGGCTCGGGCGGAGACCACGCGAATATAGACGTCTAGACGTCAGCCGCAAGCTCGAAAAAGCGCGCGCTCAGCGCCGCTCCGCCAGCCGCCACCGCTCGCCCGACGCCAGTCTCGCTTCTATCTCCGCAAACGCCCCGTCCGCATCGTACCCCACGTACCGCCCGCGCTCCCGCTCCCGCGCGAGCCACGCCGCGAACCCCGACGCCACCGCCCCGCCGCTCGCCGCACCCCGCCGCGCCGCATCCACCGCGAGATCGTTGGCATACTCGTTCTTGGGATGACCCGTGTGGCCGCGCACCCAGGTCCACTGCACGTCATGCCGCGCGGCCGCTGCAGCCAGCTCTTGCCAGAGCGCCAGATTCTCGATCGCGCCGCCCTTCCGCCGCCAGCCGCGCGCCGCCCAACCGGGCGCCCACTCGCGGATGCCCTTCACCAGATACTCCGAGTCGGACACGAAGAGCGCCCGCGGCCGCACGTCCATCGCTCCGAGCAGGTCGAGCGCCGAGAGCGCCCCAGCCAGCGCCATCCGGTTGTTGGTGGTGTCGGGATCCGAAATGAAGAAGTCGCGCCTCTCAACCACGGATCCGGCGCGCCATTCGATCAGCC
>DASUJH010000043.1 GCA_036279355.1 Gemmatimonadales bacterium | reverse complement strand
AGCCGCTTGCCGCCGCAGGTCTGGCACGGCTGCTCGGTCATGAACTCCTCGAGCGAGAGGCGCACCGAGTCGCTCGACGACTCGCGGTAGCGGCGCTCGACGTTCTTGAGCACGCCCTCCCACTCGCTCTCGAATTCGCGCGCTCGCCCGCCATCCACCGCAAAGCGGAACTTGCCGGGCGTGCCGTGGAGCAGCGCCTGCTGCGCCGCCAGGCTCACCTCGCTCCAGGGCGCGTTGAGGTCGAACTTGAGCGCCTTGGCGAGCGTGGGCAGCACGACTTTCCGCAGGTAGCCGGACGGTTCGCCCCAGGGAAGAATGACGCCCTCGAGGATCGAGATGCTCGGGTCGCCGAGGATCAGCTCGGCGTTCACCTCGCGCCGGGTGCCGACGCCGTGGCAGTCGGGGCACGCGCCGAAGGGCGAGTTGAACGAGAATTGCCGCGGTTCCAACTCGGGGAGCGAGAGGCCGCAGACCGGACACGCGAAGCGCTCGCTGAAGAGGAGGCGGTCGGGCGGTCGGGCGGTCGGGCGGTCGGGGGGTCCTTCGCGCAGAGCGGTGCCGGCGGGGGAGCTGACCGCCCGTCCGCCCGACCGCCTGTCCGCCTCCCCATACCGCACGATCTCCACGATCCCGTCCGCCGTCTTGAGCGCGGTCTCGATCGAATCGTTGAGCCGCGCGCGGTCCGCGGCGCGCACGACGAGCCGGTCCACCACCACGGCGACGTCGTGGTTCTGCCGCCGGTTGAGCGCGGGCACCGCGCCCAGCTCGTAGGTCTCGCCGTCCACGCGCACGCGGACGAAGCCGCGCTTACGGACGTCTTCCAGCAGGTCGCGGAATTCGCCCTTGCGGCCGCGGATGAGCGGTGCCAGCACCTCGATGCGGGTTTCCTCGGGCCACGCGAGCACCGCGTCAGTGATCTGCGAGGCGCTCTGGCGTGTCACCGGGCTCCCGTCGTTGGGGCAATGCGGCACGCCGGTGCGGGCCCAGAGGAGCCGCAGGTAGTCGTAGATCTCGGTCACGGTGCCGACGGTGGACCGCGGGTTCTGGCCGGTCGACTTCTGCTCGATCGAGATGGCGGGCGAGAGCCCCTCGATCGCGTCCACGTCCGGCTTCTCCATGAGGCCGAGGAACTGGCGCGCGTAGGCCGAGAGCGATTCGACGTAGCGCCGCTGCCCCTCGGCGTAGATCGTGTCGAAGGCGAGCGACGACTTGCCGGATCCGGAGAGTCCGGTGATGACGGTGAGCCGATTGCGTGGGATCGCGACCGAGATGTCCTTGAGATTGTGCTCCCGGGCGCCGCGCACGACGAGGTGTTCCTGAGCCATAGCCCCGTAAGCTACCGGGGCGCGGAGCCCCGTTCAATCGCGCCCGCTTCCGGCGCGCCCGCTTCCGGCGCGCCCGCTTCCGGTTTTGCCGCGCGGTTTCTACCATACGGGGCCCCCGCCCTGGAGTCCCCGACATGCCGCACCTGATCCGGGTGCTGCACGACGACCTCGCCACGCTGGCCGTCGACGCCGTGGTCCGCGCCGCCGACGAGATGCTGGGACCGGCGAGTCCCGGCGCGGCCCGCCTCGACGAGCGCGCCGGCGAGCAGTTCGCCGCGCTCTGCCGGGTGGCCGCACCGCTCGGCGCCGGGGCCGCGGTCGTGACCGGAGCGGGCGCGCTCGCGGCGCCGTTCGTACTGCACGTGGTGATCCGTGACCAGGACGGCCCCGCTCGGCGCGACGGCGTGCGCCGCGCGCTCGTCGCCGCGTGGCAGCGGGCGGCGGATTGGGGCCTCGCGACGGTGGCCGCGCCGCTCGTGGGCGCCGACGCCGGCACGCTGAGTGCGGAAGAGGCGGCCAGCCTCCTGGTCGAGACGTTCGAGGCGCGGGCCGTGGCCACCTGCCCTCGGGAACTGCACCTCGTCACCGGCCACGACGAGGAGCGCGCGCTGGTCGAATCCATCGTCACGCGGAGACGCGGGTGATCACCCTCGCCAAGCTGGTGAAGCGGTACGGCTCGTTCGCGGCGGTCGACGGCATCGACCTCACCGTGCGGCCCGGGGAGCTGTTCGGCTTCCTCGGGCCGAACGGCGCCGGCAAAACCACGACGTTCCGCATGATCGCGGGCATCATCCTGCCGACCTCGGGCCGGATCGAGATCGGCGGCATCGACATCGGCCGCCAGCCGCTCATAGCGAAGGCCCGGCTGGGCTACATCCCCGACCGCCCGTACGTGTACGACAAGCTCACCGGCGCCGAGTTCCTGCGCTTCGTGGCGGCGTTGTACGGGCAGCAGAGTGCGGCGGTGGAGCGCAGGATCGAGGAGCTGCTCGAGCTCTTCGAGCTGACGCCCTGGCGGCACGAGCTGACCGAGGCGTACAGCCACGGCATGCGGCAGAAGCTCGTCATCGCGAGCGCGCTGGTGCACCGGCCCGAGGTGATCGTGGTGGACGAGCCGATGGTGGGGCTCGACCCCAAGGGCGCCCGGCTGCTCAAGGACCTCTTCCGCCAGTTCGTGGACCGGGGCGGCACGGTGCTCATGAGCACGCACACGCTGGAGGTGGCCGAAGCGATGTGCGACCGGATCGCGATCATGCAAGGCGGCCGGATCCTGGCGCAGGGCACGATGTCCGAGCTGCGCGAGCAGACTGCGTCGGGCGACTCGAGTCTGGAGGATCTTTTCCTGAGGCTCACCGGCGGCCTCCGCCCCCGCCAGGTCGACGCCATCCTGGGCGACTGACCAGTGTCCGGGCGCATCTACCGCGGGCCGCGGCTCGCGATCGTGCTCTACCCCAAGTGGCGCGGCGCCGTTGCGCGGTTCCGCCAGCAGCGCGCGGCGGCCGGCCCCAAGGCGCTGGCGCTGGCCATCCTGGGTCTCGTCTTCTGGCTCGGCGTCTATGGCATCACCGACCGGGTGCTGCGCTATTTCCGCGAGGTGCCGGACATCGGGCCGCTGCTCGCCGGCAAGCTGCTCGGCCTGGCGCTGCTGGCGTTCTCATCGATCCTGCTGCTGTCGAATCTCATTACCGCGCTCTCCAGCTTCTTCCTCGCGCGCGACCTCGACCTGCTCGCCGCGTCGCCGGTGCACTCGGTCCGGTTCTACGCGGCCAAGCTGGCGGAGACCACGTTGCATTCGTCGTGGATGGTGGCGCTGCTCGCGGTGCCGGTGCTCGCGGCGTACGGTACGGTGTACGGCGGAGGTCCGCTCTATCCGCTCGTGGTGCTCGCGGCGCTCGTTCCCTTCTTTCTGATTCCGGCCGTGGTGGGCACGGCGCTCACGCTGCTGCTGGTGAACCTGGTTCCGGCGCGGCGGGCCAAGGAGCTGCTGAGCATCGTGTCGGTGGGCGCGGTGGCCGTGCTCGTACTCACGCTCAGGGTGGCGCAGCCGGAGCAGCTCGTGCGGCCGGAGGGGTTCCGCTCGCTGGCCGAGTTCATCGGCGTGCTTCAGGCGCCGGTGAACCCGCTGCTTCCGAGCGAGTGGGCGGCGCGGATGATCACCAACTGGCTATTTCATGTGGCCGACGCCCGCCCGATCATCCTGCTCTGGGCAACGACGATGATCGGCCTCGGCGCCGGCGGGATCCTCAACCGCAAGCTCTACCGGCGCGCCTTCTCCCGCGCGCAGGAAAGCGCCCGCGCGTCGGCCGGCGGCATCCGCTGGGCCGGGCTCGCCGCCGTCGTGCTCGGCTGGCTGGCGCCGGAGAAGCGCGAGTTTCTGTTGAAGGACGCGCGCCTCTTCTTCCGCGACCCTACGCAGTGGAGCCAGCTCATTCTGCTCGGCGTGCTGCTGGTCGTGTACCTCTTCAACATTCAGGCGTTGCCGCTCTTCACCGGCGAGCACCTGCCGCGCTCGGTGGTCATGCTGGTGGTGTTCCTCAATTTCGGGCTCGCGGGCTTTGTGCTCGCGGCGGTGGCGGCGCGCTTTCTCTTTCCGTCGGTGTCGCTCGAAGGGCGGCAGATGTGGCTGCTCCGCTCGAGCCCGCTCAAGTTGAAGGCGATGTTCTGGAGCAAGTACTGGATCGGCACGCTGCCGCTGCTGGTGCTGGCACTCGCGATCACGGTGATCACGAACCTGATCCTGCGGGCGTCGCCGTTCATGATGGCGGTGAGTGTCGGCACGATGCTGGTCTACACGCTGGCGGCGAGCGCGCTCGCGTTGAGCTTCGGGGCGTTCTATCCGCGGTTCGATACGGAGAACGCGGCGCAGATTCCCACCAGCTTCGGCGGCCTCGCGTACATGCTGGCGAGCATCTGCCTGCTCACGCTGATCGTGATGCTGGAAGCGCCGTCGCTGGCTGACCGGATCAGGCTGGAGCAGAGCGGCCGGGCGGCGCCGCTGTCGGTGACGTTCGTGCTGGCGCTCGGGTGGGTGGTGGCGCTCTGCGCGCTGGCGACGGTGTCGTCGCTCAGGATGGCGTTGCGGAGGTTGGAGAGGCTGGAGGTGTAGGTCGTGCGAGCCGGAGCTCGCACATGCGGTCAGCGGACTTTCCGCCGCTTCGCTGCGGGCGTGAGCCGCCCGGCGCGCTGCAGGCGCCGGCGCACGACGGCCCAGCGCTCCGTGCGCTGATGCTCGCGTTCTCGGGCGAGTGCGACGTCGAAGAGATCTTCCCAGACGTCTCCGCTCTGCTCGCGAGAACGCGGCGCAGATCCCCACCAGCTTCGGCGGCCTGCGTACATGCTGGCGAGCATCTGCCTGCTCACGTTGATCGTGATGCTGGAGGCGCCGTCGCTCGCGGACCGGATCAGGCTGGAGGAGAGCGGCCGGGGGGCGCCGCTGCTGGTGGCATTTGTGCTGGCGCTCGCGTGGCTGGTCGCAGTCGCAGCCCCCGCTGGTGCGGCGAACTTGCGCTTCCACATAGCCGAAGGGCTCGACTTCCAGCCATCTCAGTGGAATGGGACGCGAGCCCGCGAGGCGCATACGCGACGTAGCACCAAACCTCCTGAGTGCGGCGAAGTCGTTAGAACGTTGGTGGCGCGTCGGAAAAGTCTAGTCCCGCCGTAGGCCCACAATCAGCGCGCTCCTACCGGCGGAGCCGAGATGGCGTCGGCGGAAATCCGAGGTCGAAACGAGAACGGTGCATATCGCCGCGCGGCTAGGGATGCTCATCACGGCGGACCCCGACCCGACCATCGAGGTCCTGATTCCAAGCGAGTGGCCCTCATGCTTAAAGCAGATTTGGCACAACGGCTTAACTTGACGGACCGTTCACCACGCGTACCCCGCGTGCAACAACTTCGACGAAGGCTGCGTCATCAAAGTAAACTTGATAGAGGCGGAAGGGCGCGCGCGCGTTTAGCGCGCGCGCCCAGTCGGATGACCCCACCCTGTGCTTCCATCGCTCACTCAATTCGTGCAAATCCGGGCTCGCATCCTCTTCAACCACGTATGTCGATCCGTGTACGTCCGATGCCAAACACACCGCAGAAGCTCGATACACAATGCGTATCACATCGGTGAACACCAATTCGACCCACCGGACGATCTCGTCGTCCTCGCAGTCGTAGCGGACGGACGCTTGGTCGTGCTGAACCGACAGCAGTGGCCCGACTGACGTCCGGCTTGTCGGCACAGGAAGCGTGATGAGCCTCATCGTTGACGGGGTGTGAGTAGGCTATCGCATTGGCGGAACAAAATCCGCAGGTACTTGGCCCATCTCCGCAAGTCGCTCCGTAAGCTTGGATTCGAAGAACTCGTCGCCGGTGACATTCTCGATGATAGTCGGTTCCAAGTCTGCGAGCCTGAGGGCCATTAGTGAACGCGTGTTCATACTGTATGGGATACCGTCCCGAACTACGGCCTTGATCGGAAGCTGATCGGGCGAGATCGCACCGCTTCGGAGCCCGGCCGCCACGTCTTTGACCGCCTGCCCTGCAAATTCGCCGTGACGGAACACGCCCGACGAGCCACGCTGGGCAAACCGAATGGCGGATGGAGCGATTTCGTCGATTGCCGCCGTCCCGGAAGTACCCTCAAGCGTGGAAGCCAACGCCGCATCCGCTGCACCACCAAAAAGGCCGCCGACGAGCGACCCTGAGAACCACGCAACTGGATCGAGGAGACCTGGGGAGGTGTTACCCCAGCCATCTTCCCGGTCTGAGCAGGGCGGGCAGAGCCCGAACGGATCGGAGTAGTTGGCGGGATCGCCCTTGGCAAACCCATATACATTGAGCCCGCCCGCGAGCCCGAGCGGATCCTCCTGCGTAAACCGTCCGTTCGCTGGATCGAGATAGCGATTCCGCCGGTACTGATACCCCGTGGCATCCTGCTGGTCGAACTCGAGACTTCCCTGCCAGTACCGCGGCGCGGTGAAGTTGCTCTCCCGCGCCATTGCAGCGAGGCCCGCCAGCGTGGTCGGCGTGCTTGCGGCCGGGCAGTTGCCGCCCCCGCTGCACGCCGCTCGGATCACCGGATCGAGGTGCCCGACATCCGCCGTGCCCCGCGCATCGCGCCCGAACTCGATTAGGAACGGTTGCGGCCAGGCCACGCTGTAGTCGAACCGGATCACCCCGAGCGGCTGGTCGAGCGCGCGGCCGTGCACGTAGAGCACGCGGCCCCAGTTGCCGTTGTTGTCCGTCGGCCTCCCGATGGAGTCGCGGCCCACCTGCCCCACGTCGACCTCAAACCCCACCGCACTGTGGAGGGTGTCGCCCGGCACCTGGATCTCCCCCAAGAGCTGGTCCCCGTCCCAGACGTAGCGCACCAGGTCGGGCCGGCAGCCCTCGGGCATGCACTCGAGATCGCGATACCGGCTCCGCCGCCACACCCGCCGGCCCAGCGCGTCGTAGCGGTACTCCTCGAAGGCGGCCGTCGCCTGCTCGCTCGGCGCGCTGTAGCGCACCAGGTACTTGGGGTCGTACGGATAGAAGTCGGACTCGTTGCTCAGGGTCGAGTCCACGTGCTGGTTCATGCAGTGCTCGGCCTGGCGCGGGTCGGTGAGCGCCGGGTCGCGCTCGATGCAGCTCCGCCGGTCCACCGCCCGCACCCGCTGCGCGGCGTCGTAGTAGCTCCAGAGCTCGAGCACGCGGTAGTTGCCCGCGGCGTCCTGCAGCCGGACCGCCTGGCGGATCTGGTTGCCCGCCGCGTCGTAGGTGAAATCTCCCGCGTCGATGCGGCCGCCGAGCGGGCGCGGCGTGGTGTTCTGCGTAAGCCGGCCGGTGCCCGGCTCAAGCCGCGACCCCAGGTCGGTCCGCAGCGTGTCGAACGCCAGCACGCCACCCACGCCCAGGTGTCCGCGGTGGCCCAGCGCGTCGGTGCTCCAGTACTCGTCCATGCGATGGTCGGCGGCGATCTTGCTCCAGGTCAATTGGTGTGCGAGCGGGCCGTGGCCGGCATAGGCATACGTCATCGAGTCGGCGAGCCCGCTGGTCAGGAGCACCCGCCCCTGAGCGTCGAAGCGCTGCACGTCGTCGCGCCAGGTGCTCGTGTCGGTACCCTCCCGGCGCCGCGTCAGTCGGCCATCCTCGTCGTGGAACAGTTTCTCATAGACGCCGTCGGCGCGTGCCACGCTGTCCACCCGCTGCTCCAGGTCGTAGAAATACCGGGAGGTATGGCCCAGCGGATCACGCACCGTGGCGAGCTGGCCCGTGGCGTCGTAGCCGTAGGCCAGCGAATCTTGCCCGGCGCCGACGCCAACCTCGAAGACGGTGGGGACCCGCACCCAACTGCGGCGCCCGTCGCGGTCGTAGCCGTACTGCGTCACGTACACGTGCTGGCTGAACACCGTACCCGTCACGGTGCGGAGCGCCTCGGTCTCGGTCGCGAGTCGACCGTCAGTACGGTACGTCCGGGTGATGTGCGCGTCGCCGTTGTTGGCCGTGAGGATGCGGCCCGCGCGGTCGTAGGTGAGCGCGGCCGTGTCGGCCGGGATCGTGTAGCCCGTGCCCCCGTCGTTCGGAAAGGCCGGGAACGACCATGGGTTGCCGGCCGAGTCAATCGGCTCGTTCACCGCGCCGTCGTAGTGCACGGCCGGCGTGATGCGCGTGATCAGGCGGTTCATCGCGTCGTAGCTCAGCACCAGGGTGCCGCCGCGGCGCGGCACCTGCCGGACGGCGTTGCCGGCCGCATCATAGGAAGTGCTGTCCACCGGCTGGCTCGCCTCGAGCGCGCCGAGGCCGCCGTGCTCGCAGCCCGGCGCGACTACGAGAACGCGCGTGCGATGATCGCGACGATCGACTCGGCCTCGCGCCATCGCGCTGACGTGGCGCGCACAGCGGCAGCGGTCATCCTCGCACTTCCCGATTCAGCCTATCTCACCTCGCTCGAGGTGAACGGCGCCGCATCCGGCACGTTGACCGCCGCCGCACCTCGCGCGAACGACCTCATTCAAGCACTCGATCGGAGCGGAGCAATCATCTCTCCCCACCTCGCCAGCCAACAGGGAGATCGGTTCACAGTGCGCTTCGGATCGGACTCGGCCCGATGAACCCGCGCGATCGGCGGGCGCTCATCTGGGGTGGTGCGATAGTGGCCTTCGCCACGCTCGGCCTTCGTGTGGCGCCGGGGGCAGTGCGCGAGCTACGCGCCCGGCGCGATGCGCTCTCCGCAAAGCAGCTTCTGCTCGCACGCATCCACGCGGATCTCCAGGGCGCGAGCGCGCTGGTCGATTCGGCCCCCGCCGTTGAACGGCGGCTCGTGGCGCTCGCACCCCGGCTTCTGGACGGTCCGGACGAGTCCGCCGCCACGAGCGACCTCACGAGCCGAGTGACCCGCGCGGCCGGACGCTCGGCGCGAATCGTCGGAACGGCCCCGGAGCCGGACTCCGCGCGCGTCGGGCGGCTGCGCCGAGTCGGGCTTCGCGTGTCGGTCGCGAGCGACGCGCCCGGCACGCTCGCGATGCTCGCGCGGCTCGGGGAGGGCGGCGTGGTCCTGTCGGTGAGCGGCGTTGCGATCACTGCCGTCGATCCGGCGTCAGGGCCCGGCACGCCCGAGATTCTTCGAAGCGATGTGACGGTACGCGGCTGGTATCTCGAGGGCGCGCCGCCGAGTGGGGAGCACCAATGAGAGCGACCATAGTCCACGCGATCCTGGCATTCGCGTGCGTTGCCGCGCTCGCCACAGGCGGTCTCGAGCTGCGGCCGTCGCTCTCCGGCACGCTTCCAATCCCCGCGCAGCCCGCTCCGCGCCCTGCACTCAGATTCGATTCGGAGCCCGCTCCGCCGCTCGATTCCCTGCTCCGCGCGGCAGCCGCCAAGGCTCCGTTCCGCGCGTCGCGCACTCCAGCCTCGGTGCCCTATGACCCAGCGCGCGCTTCTCAGCCTGCCGCGCCGGCGGCGCCGCCCATGCCGAAGCCCGCGCTCACGCTCTCGGGCCTCGTGTGGGGTGGCCGAACCCCGGCCGCCGTCATCGAGGGCATCCCCGGCACCGACGGCTCGCGTGTCCTGCGTGCCGGCGAAACCGTGAACGGAATCCGAGTGCGCCGCATCCGCCGAGACGGCGTGGTGCTGAGCGGCCTCGACACGACGTGGACACTCACCGTGAGGGTGCCATGGAAATGATCCGGACGCGCCTCGCGCTGGCGGCGGCGCTCGCGCTCCTGCCGGCCGGCCTGGCCGCGCAGGACACCGCAGCCGTCCACGCGGTGGGCGACAGCGTGGCGCTCAAGTTCGTCGACGCCGATTTGCGCGCGGTGATTCAGGCGCTCTCGTCCTACCTGCCGAGGCCGGTGCTGGTCACCAACGTGCCGGCCACGCGCGTGTCGCTCGAGACGCCGGCGCCGGTCGCACGGCCCACGGTCGCGGTGCTACTCAAGGGACTGGTCGAGAGCCAGAACCTCGAGTTCAGCGAGGACTCGGTGGGCTTCCGCATCGGGCCCAAGTCCGCGGCGCCCCCACCTCCGCCCCCCGCACCGCCGCCCGCGCAGCAGCCGGTTCAGCTCTTCGTAATTCGCCTGAAGCACGCCCGCGCCGCCGACGTGGCCGCGACGGTGAACCAGCTCTTCGGCGGCGGGGGTGAGTTCTCGGGCCGCTCGGGGCTCGCTACCGGGACGCTCTCGGACGAGCTGCGCCGCCAAAACGTTCCGCCCGAGCAGGCGGGCGCGCCGGCGCAAATGTCAGCCTCGGCAGTCGGCGTCGTGCCCGGTGCCCCGCGTGCCACCCTCACGGGCCAGGTGACGCTCGTGCCCGACCAACTCAGCAATTCCCTCTTGATCCGCGCGTCAGCCGAAGACTTCGCGGTCATCAAGGAGGCGGTGGATCAGCTCGACATCCGCCCGCTCCAGGTCCTGATCGAGGTGCTCGTGGTCGAGGCGCAGCGCGACAAGAACTTCTCGCTCGGCGCCGATCTCTTCCTCCCGCCGCAAGGGGTGGACGGCGGCACGATCGCGGGCACACTCACCGGCGGCGGCCTCGGCGACCTCGTGATCAAGCTCATGGGTCTCACCAAGGCCGCGATCGACGCCACGCTCCGGACGGCGCAGTCGAAGGGCTACGTCGACATCGTCTCGCGCCCCGTGCTGCTGGCGTCGAACAACGTCGAGGCCCGGATTCTGGTCGGCTCGCAGCGGCCGTTCGTGCAGGTGAGCCGCTCGCTGCCGACCGACGTGCCCTCGCGCGACCAGGTGATCCAGTATCGCGACGTCGGCACCAAGCTCACCGTACGGCCCACCATCAACCAGGACGGCTATGTGTCGCTCGTGATCCAGCAGGAAATCAACGCCGCCACGGGCGAGACCCAGTTCGACGCGCCGGTCATCTCCACCCGTGAGGCGGCGACGCAGGTGCTGGTGCGCGACGGACAGACGATCGTCCTGGGCGGGTTGCGGGACGTGCAGCGGGAGCGGTCGTCGTCGGGGGTGCCGGTGCTCTCGGGCATTCCGTTCATCGGCGGCGTATTCGGGAGCACCACTCGGCGCACTACAACGACGGAGCTCTATCTCTTTCTCACCCCACGCATCATCCGCACCGATGCCGACGCGGACAGCCTCACGGCACCACGGCTCCCGAAGGAGCTGCCACGATGAGCGCGCAACTGCACGAGAGCGACCGCGAGACCGGGTGCGAGCCGGACTTCTGCGGCATGGTGGGCCGGCACGCCGCGATGCTGAGCCTTTATGACGCCGTCCGCCGAGCGGCACCGCTCACGGCACCGGTGCTGATCCAGGGTGAGACGGGCACGGGGAAGGAGCTGGTCGCGCGGGCATTGCACGCGCTGTCCGGGCGACCGGGGCGATTTGTGGCTGTCAACGTCGCCACGCTGCCCGAGGCACTGGCCGATGCGGAGCTCTTCGGGGTAGTGAAAGGTGCCTACACCGGCGCCACAGCGCACCGGCGAGGGCTAATCGAGTATGCCCGCCACGGTACGCTCCTCCTCGACGAGGCCGGCGACATCCCGCTCGCCCTGCAAGCCAAGCTGCTGCGCGCGCTCGAGACGAACGCCGTGCGTCCAGTGGGTGGCGGCACCGATCGCGTGGTGCCGTTTCGGCTTGTTGTCAGCGTGCAGGTCTCTCCCAGCGACTTGCTCGCAGCCGCGCGCTGGCGGGCGGACTTTCACTTCCGTGTTTGCGCTCTTCACCTGCGCGTGCCTCGGCTCATCGAGCGCGACTCGGACATCCCGCGCCTCGTGCGGCACTTTCTCGGGCCCGAGCGGCTATCGATCGTGCTCAATCAGGATCTCCGCGCGCTCGGCGCCCATATGTGGCCCGGCAACGTCCGAGAGTTGCGTCAGGCCGTGGAGCGGGCGGTATTCGAGCACGGCACGGATCCTTTGGCAGCGGAGCACATCCTCGCGGCCGCAGCGGAACACCAAACCCCGCACGACACACCCGCGCCGATACCACTTGGGCCGCCCACACTGCGCGAGATTCGTGCGCAGCATATCGCAGCGGTGCTGGCGCGTGCGGAGTACGACGTGGGCGCTGCAGCGCGGCTGCTCGGGATCTCGACGAGCCAACTGTACCGCCGGCTCAAGACGCTCGGGCTCAAGCCTCAACGGAGGCGATAGTTGAACCTCGCGGACACGACAGACTTCATGTGTCCCGCTACTCTTGCATCTGCTCCGCTCCCATTTCCTTTCCTGCCCTCCGGGTTGCGGGCACGCCTCCCCGAAGCGCCTGAACTGGCGCACCAATTGCGTCGGCCGCTCCAATGGAGCGAGTCCGCCACGACGTAGCCTAGGCTGTGTCTGCAAAGACCCTAGCGCCTCTTCTGACGCCTCCATACTGTGGAGCTACCCTTGGTTGCTGTAGGTCGGCAGGATGGTCATCGCACGTCGTCACGAGCTCACTGATGAGGAGTGGGCGCGCTTGGAGCCGCTGCTCCCACCACCCCGCGGGCACGGTCGACCCTATCAGGATCACCGCCGGATCCTCAACGGCATCTTGTTCGTCCGCCACACCGGCGTGCCCTACCGGCGTGCCCTGGCGCGATCTGCCCGAGCGCTACGGGCCCTGGCAAACCGTCTACAGTCGGCTGCGCCGGTGGACCACGCGGGGGCTCTGGGAACGGCTCCTCGGCCAGCTCCAGGCGCGGTTGGCCGAGGAGGACCGGATCGCCTGGACGCTCTGGTGCATTGAGGGCTCAGTCGTCCGGGCCCACAAGGCCGCCGCCGGCGCTCGTCACTGCGGGGGGGGAAAATCCGCCCGGCGAGCCGGCTGATCACGCGCTCGGCCGCTCGCGCGGCGGCTTCGGCACCAAGGTGCATCTGGTGACCGACGGCCGCGGGCTTCCGCTGGCGCTCCACCTCACCGGCGGCCAGCGCCAAGAGTGCGAGGTCCTCCAGCCCGTGCTCAACGCGGTCCGCATTCGGCTCCGCGCGCTCGGCCGCGCCAGCGCCCGGACGCCCTCGCCGGCGACAAGGCCTACAGTTTTCCCCGGCTGCGGCGCTGGCTGCGCGCTGGGCACGTGCGGGCGGTGATCCCCGAGCAGCGCGATCAGCGAGATCGCCGCACCCGGCGGCCCGGCGGCCCGGCCGCCGGCCGCAGTTGGACCGCGTTGCCTACCGGCAGCGCAATGTGATCGAGCGCGCGGTCGGCTGGCTCCAGGAGCGCCGCCGGATCGCGACCCGCTATGCGAAGCTCGCAATCCAATATCTCGCGCTGCTCTACGTCGCGCTGCCCGAGAAGTACCTGACCACACTCTTTGCAAACACGGCCTAACGAACGCCGCCCCGGTGCATGAGCCCACGCGTCCGATAATAGGTCCACGTCATCCAGATCATCGCACCAGCAGCGATAATTAAGCCCATAAATGCACCCGCATGAGTGATGCGCCACTGACTTAGCGCCCACGCGGCAATCATCCCTTGGAAGAACGCGACAGGGAGCAGTATGAGCGTGTTGCGAATTGCAGCGCGCAGATGGTTCAGCGCCAGCGAGATCGCTGTGTCTGTCATGCTAGTACTCCGGGTTGACACTGCAGATGCCGTAGCTCACGCCGTAATAAACTGCTCCGATCCCGGCCGCCGCGCCGAGTATTTCCGCACCGGCGACGCCGGCTCCGAGCAATGCAGAGCCGGTGGTAACATACCCCCTCCCAATTGAAATTGTCTCAATGCCGCCTTCGATGAGCGAAGAGCTTGCCTTAGGCATCGCAAAGAATAGATCGAGATCCACCGTGCCTTTGGCAACAAGCGCATTGCCCTGCGCTCGCGCAGCTAATCCGCCAGCCGCCAATGTTAAATCGACCGCGGCGAAGGCAGCGGTGGACACTCTCGCTGCAGCCGAGCGAAGTAGATTCGTCACCGGTGCTGTATTCTCTCGAAAACACTGTTCAGTACTGCGATTTCCCACAGTTGGTGTGCGCGATAGTGCTCTCCCGCCGCCCCCCTCCCCGAGATAGGTGGGGCGCACCGGCCGGTGCGGCGTACTGCCGAGCGCGTGCGGCCACGCAACCGCGTTCCCCATGTCCACCGCCCCGAATTTGCAGTGCCAGGCGTCGTCCTCCATCGAGCGCGCGAGGAAGCACCCGCTATGGTTTATCAACGCGGTCTCAGGGTTCCCCGGCGCGCGGTGACCGAACACCGTGAGCTCTCCAAGGCAGGGAGCATCGTCCTCCGGCGGGCACATGCCCGACGGGTCGCTCCCATTGACGGGGTCATCGTCAGCAAACGTATACGCGTTGAGCCCGCCAGCCAGCCCGGCCGGATCCTCGCTCAGGAACCGTCCCGTCTGCGGCTCGTACCACCGCGCGCGCATGTAGTAGAGATCCCCACCCGCCACGCTCATCCAGAGCGCCCCCTGCCAGCGCGGCCGGTCGGTGCCGCCGAAGCCGCCGGCATCGGTGCCGCCCGTGCCGAGGCCCCAGTCGTCGTACGCAAACGTGCGCTGCACGGTCTTCTGCACGTCGGTCAGTGCGATGACGCTCCCCACCCCGTCGGTGTGGGCGAAAAAGAGCGTGTCGTTCCGCACCACCGCCTGGAGCGCATCGAGTCCCGGGTAGTAGCTGTACTCCGCCCGCTTGGCCGTGGCTGTCCCGCTCAGGTGCGCCAGCAGGGTGGGGCCCTCCCACAGGAAGCGCCGGTAGACGATGCCCGCTGAATCCACCTCCATGAGCCGGCCGCCCGCGTCGTAGTCGAACGTGGTTGTCTGCCCACCGCTCGTCGCGCTGCGCAACTGGCCCTCGGCCGTCCACGCGAACGTCGCGGTCAATGCCGGCGCCCCGGGGCAGGTGCGGCCGGTCACGTTGCCGTCGGCATCGGTGCTGTAGGTGCAGCCGTTCATCGCCGTGATCCGGTTGGCCGCGCCGTAGGTGCCGCCCTGGCTCGTGCGGTTGCCCGCCAGGTCGTAGCTGTAGGTCGTGGCGTTGTCGGTGGTCCAGCCCGTGCCGCTCTGCTGGCAGTTGTAGCCGAACACCAGGTTGAGGCAGTTACCGGGCAACGCGCCGGTCCAGTGCTTGTCCGCGCCGCTCACCAGCTGGCCCAGGCTGTCGTACTGAAAGAAGCGGCCCTGGGCCGGCGTGAGATTCTTGAACTGCTGCTGCACGCGGTATCCTCGGTCGAGCGAAAAGAGCCGGTCGGTGGTCGCCGCATACGGTGCCGTGGTGCGCTCGTCGAGTGGCGAGCGCAGGGGGCCAAGCGTCGTCGAATCCGTTTCACCCCCGGGCAGCGCCGTGGCCTGGACATCGAGATTGGTATCGCGCCGGAACGCAGTGAGCTGGCTGCCGACTTGAATGCTCTTAAGCAGCGCGGTCTTCGCATCGTACGCGTATTGCCGCGCCTGCCAATTGGCGATGCCCCCGCCGCTGATTGTGTCGGTGACCACTTGCCCGGTGCGGCGGTAGCGGTAGCGCCGCCAGAAGGTCTGCCCAGCAGTCACCGTCTTCGCCGAGTCGGCCTGGCCGCGCACGTTGAGGTACGTGGTCTCGGTCGACACCGGGCTCGCCACCGTCACGAACCGCGCGCTCGGCGCGCTGTAGCTCCATGTTACGAGGTCGGTGTTGGTGCCCGACTTCTGCGTGGGCCGGTGCAGCGCGTCGTAGCTCAGCGTGATCGCCTGCCCCCGGCGGTTGGTCCACTGCTTGAGGTCGCCGTCGAGCGAGTAGGCCGACTGGAGCACGCCGCCCGCCGGGTCCCTTTCGCTCGTGGTCCAGCCGAGTGCGTTGTAGAAGAGGCTGTCCACCTGGCCCTTGGGGTCGGTGACGCTCCGCAAGAAAAGCGCGTCGTAGGAATAGCGGACTGTTCGTCCGGTGCCGCCGTCCGATGTCTTGACCGAATCCACCCGGTTGAGGTTGCTGTAGTAGGTGGTCTGCGTCGCGACGCCGGGCGCCTTGACCGTGGTCGGGCGGCCGAACGCATCGTAGCTCACCGCGGTCTTGAGCCCTCCGGGCGTCGTCACCGTATCGACGTTGCCGCTCGCCGCGTCATAGTGGTACCGCACTACGAATTGCTGCTTCCCATCGACGATCGAGTCCACCCGACCCCGACTGTCGTAGGTCGTCCGCTGGCGGATCGTGCCGGCCACTCGGATCGAATCGATTCTGCCGTTCACGCCGACGTACGGCCGCTGGACTGGCACGCTGTCCGTCGGCGCGCCATAGATGCTGTCCGGCTGCGCATAGGGCCCATAGCGCACGCTCACGCCCGGCCGCCCGGCACCGGCCATCCATTGGGTCAGGCCATTGGCCGCGTGGAGCACGGAATCCGCTTCGGTCGCGGTGTAGGTGGGGAGTATCACGGTCGAGACCAGGCCGTAGCTATCGTAGCTGACCTTGGTCGTGTCGCCCGTGGCGTTGATCTGTCGCAGCGGCTGGCCCCAGCGATCGACCGTCATGCGCGCCACAGCAGCCCCGGGCTCCGTGATGCTGGCGTAGACCGTATCGGACCCGGGGGGCGCAAACGGGGTCGTAGCTGTCGCCGCAAACGGCACGCCGGCCACCTGCCACGCGCGCACCTGGGTGACGGGCGCTTGGGGCGTCCCGGACCCGAATACGGTCACGGCGGGCGCCGTGACCGTGGCAAGCTCCCAGCCCTCGCCGTAGCCGACCGTCGTCACGTTTCCAGCCCGATTGGTGATCGTCGCAAGGCGCTGGTGCGTATCGTAGCCGTACCCGGTGCTCCGGCCGTCGGGATCAGTGATCGCGGTGAGAAGCTTGGTCGACTGGACCGTCACCGTCGTCACCCGCCCGCCCGGGTCGGTGATCGTGTGCAGCCCATTCGCGTCGTAGCCCAGCGTGACGGCGCGGGTCATCGGATCGGTGATGGTCTGTACCCGCCCACTCCCGTCATACCCGATCAGCGTCGCGTTGGTGAAGGCGTCGGTGACCTTGGTCATCTTGCCGCTCACGTCGAACCACACCCGCGTCGAGTCGGCAAACCGGCGGGTGTAACCGGTGATGGTCGTGCCGCTCTTCTCCGCCACCAGCTGGGAGAATTCGCCGGTGGGCGACACATACTGCCCACTCCCATTCTTGCCGAACACCACCGCCGATCCGGCCCCATCGGTGAGCAGCACCGCGCCGGTGGTCTGAAAGCGGAGCCGCTGGATGCCCCCGAGCGTCCAGCCGTGGGCGATGGCGGAGGGTCCCTCGTTGACACCGGTGAGGCTCGCGGCCTGGGTCGTCTGGATCGTGCCGCCGCTGCTGTATTCTGCGGTCACCGTGACCGTGAGCGCATGGACGCCGTTGGAGAGCCCGTTGCCGTCGAACTGACCGCCGAGCCGGACCTTGGCTGGCGGGAAGCCCCCGGGATAGCTGAAGCGCAGGGTTTGCTCGCCGTTCACGAACGTCACCTGCGCCCCGTCGAGCTGGGCCTGGAGCCAGTAGCGCACCGGCACGCCGGCGCTCGGTGCGCTCACGTCCTGCACATCGGCGTGGATGAAGGGCCGCGGATGCGCCCGGTCCTGCCGGTACACCAGCGTGACGGCGCGCGGCGCGCCCAGGCTGAAGTACGGCGTCGTGCTCTGCGCCGCACCGGCCTGGAAGCAGCCCACGGCGCAGCGGCCGAGGTCCTGGTCGTCGAAGGGCACGCCGACCACACTGACGCTCGGCGGGTTGACCACCTTGACGGTGTAGGACCCGGCGTCGGAGGCGCCACCGCCCGTGGCGGTTAACGTGAGGGTGCCCAACCCGGTGGTGCCCGCGTTGTAGTTGACGGACACCGGCGCCGACGCGCTCGCGGCGATGGTGACGAAGCCCAGCGCGGTAGTGACGCACGTGACCTGACCGGTGGCGCCGCACGTCAGGGCGTAGGTGATCGGGGAAGAACCCGTGTTGCGGACGGTGAACGTCTCGCTATTGGCGGTCGAGCTGGCGGCCCGTTCCAGGCCGGCCCCGTTGTCGGGCGTGACCGTCACGCTCGCCGGGCCGCTCGAGATCGGGATCGCGTAGTACCCGGTATCGCTCGCGGCGGTGGCATTGCCAGTGGCTTTGAGCGTGAGCCGGCCGGTGCCCGTGGTGCCGCCAACGCCGTACGTCACCGTCACCGTGGTCGAGTCGCCCTGAGCCAGAAACTGGGAGCTTGGCGTCACCGTCGTGCAGCTGACGGTGACCATGGCGGTGCCGGTGCAGGTGAAGTCGAAGGCGTCGTTGGCGCCGCCCGAGCCGGTGTTCTTCGCGATGAACGTGGCCGTGTGGCCCGCGGTATTGACCGGCCAGCTCTGCGTCATCCCGCCGTCGGGCGTGACGCTCACCCGGTAGATGCAGGTCGCGAGCGGCACGGGGTCGGCGGACTCATCCGGACCGGAGCTGGGCGGCGGCGCAAGCGGCGACGGCGCCTGCTGACACTGCTGGGCCGCCGCGCGGGTGGCCGTGAGCGTGAGCGTGAGCATGAGGGCGAGACACGCGACGAGCGAAGCGAGACGGCGGTGGGCGGTGCGCACGGGGCGACTCCGGTGGAGGTCGCCTCAGGGCTATGGCAGAGCGCATGCCGGGCCGCCGGTTTTGCTAACCGGCGTCGATGCGATGAGTTATCGCGTTTTCGCGTCCTCGCGTTTTCGCATTCATGCGAAAGCATTCGCATGAATGCGAATTCGATTCGCATAAATGCGAAAATGCGGAAAGGACATCACACGCCGCCGAGACGTGGAAGCGGACGAACAGCAGCTCTCTCGATCGCCGGAGTCTGGGCGCGTGTGGGCCGCGCTCGAGAGATCTGGCGGAAGCGACGCGGCGTATATATTGACGTATGCCGAAGTGTCCATGTGTTTTCCCGCATGGGCACCATCGAGCGGCCCCTCACCATCCCACGCACCGGATGCGATTGCCGACTTCACGCACGATTCGCTGCGTCGCTACGGCCGCCATCACCCTGGGCGCAATGGGCTGCCGCCCGGCAGCCGGCTCGGCCCACGGCGCCAGCACGCTCACCCTCACCGGTTCGAGCACCATCGCCCCCCTCGCC